>WQST01000097.1 GCA_009787745.1 Lachnospiraceae bacterium | reverse complement strand
CAAGGAGGACAAAAATGAGTGAAGTAATTGTCGTCACATCAGGAAAAGGCGGTGTAGGTAAGACGACTACATCTGCAAACGTCGGGACAGGGCTTGCCGCAATGGGAAAGCGGGTGGTCTTGATTGATACCGATATCGGTTTAAGGAATCTCGATGTCGTTATGGGGCTTGAAAGCCGAATTGTTTATAATCTGGTTGATGTTTGTGAAGGAAAGTGCCGGATTAAACAGGCACTGATACGTGATAAGCGGCATCCCAGCCTATACTTAATGCCATCGGCACAAACGAAAGATAAATCCGCAATCAGACCCGAACAAATGGTGCGGATGGTCGCGGGGTTAAAGGAGCAATTTGACTATATTATCCTGGATTGCCCCGCAGGAATTGAGCAAGGCTTTAAGAACGCGATTGCGGGGGCTGACCGTGCCTTCGTCGTCGCAACGCCGGAGGTATCGTCAATTCGTGATGCCGACAGGATTATCGGGCTTTTGGAAGCCGATGAGTTTAAGCAAATCGATCTCATTATAAATCGTATGCGGCCTGATATGGTCAGGCGCGGCGATATGATGAGCGCGAATGATGTTGTTGATATTTTGGCTCTGAATCTGATCGGGATTATTCCTGATGATGAGAATGTTGTTATCGCCGCGAATCAAGGCGAACCGCTGGTTGGTAATAATACTTTAGCGGGACGCTCTTATCAGGATATTTGTCTGCGGATTCTGGGAAAAGAGGTGCCTTTTATTGAATTAGGCAAGAGTATTTCATTTTGGACTAGAGTAACCGGGGTTTTCTCCCGGGGGAAAGGTTGAAAATAATATATGAAAATAAAAAATCTTTTACGCCGCAAAAAATCCAATGAAATCGCCAAAGACCGTTTAAAAATACTATTGATTTCCGACCGTTTCAACTGTTCGCAGGAAATGCTGGAATTGATAAAACAAGATATTGCCAAAGTAATCTCGAAATACATGAAGATTGACGCGAAAACGATGGAAATACAGATATCCAAAACCGCCACTAAAGGAAGGAATGCCAAAAACCCTTCGCTTTATGCTAATATACCAATCCTAGATTTAAACAAAGGAACCTAAATGCTAAGAAATTACCGCATCCGTGATTACAATTTCAAACTGGTGATATATATCGTTGCTTTGACCATCATCGGGATTATGGCAATCGGCAGTGCTGCTGATGAATCCTTGCAAAGTAAACAGATATACGGCTTCTTGACAGCTTTATTTCTGATGGTGGTTATATCACTGTTTGATTATTCATTGATAATTCATTTACATTGGGTTATTTACGGCGTCAATATTGCTTTGCTGGGTATGGTGCTTTTATTCGGTGAAACAATAAATAATGCACAGCGGTGGCTTATTCTTTTCGGTATTCAGTTCCAACCGTCGGAAACGGCAAAGATTTTGTTGATTTTATTCTATGCACAGTTTATCATGAAATGTAAGGACAATTTTAATTCGATTCAAAATTTGTTTTTAAGTGTCGCACTTTTTGCGGTACCTTTTTATATGATTTTTAGTCAGCCTGATTTGTCAACAAGTATCGTTATTGCTTGTATTCTTTGTGTTATGGTATACATAGGCGGACTAAGCTGGAAAATTATTGCCGGGATTTTCGCGGTTATCGTTCCTGTCGGGTTGATTTTTTTAGCTATTGTTACGAATCCTGAGTCGGAGTTGTTAAGGGGCTATCAGCAGGGACGGATTGTCGCCTTTCTCAATAAAGAAGCATATGCTTTGGAGCAAGGTTATCAACAGGAAAATTCCGTTATGGCGATTGGTTCGGGACAGCTTTACGGAAAAGGGTACAAAAATAATTTGCTTAGTTCGGTAAAGAACGCCAACTATATTGCCGAACAGGAAACCGACTTTATTTTTGCGGTAATCGGTGAAGAATTCGGTTTTATCGGGGCTTCGGCGGTAATTATTTTACTGATGATAATAGTGATGGAATGCTTGCTTATTGCAAGGCGCGCAAAGGATATCGCGGGGACGGTCATCGCGACGGGGGTCGGCAGTATGATAGGGATTCAGGGGTTTATCAATATCGGGGTGGCGACATATATTTTGCCTAATACCGGTTTACCGCTGCCGTTTGTCAGTTATGGGCTTACTTCATTGGTAAGTGCTTATATCGGGATTGGCTTTGTACTGAATGTCGGTTTACAGCGCATAAATAAAATGACCTAACTGTCGCTCATGGTTTGGTAGAAAAAGAGGAAATATATGAATATTGCTTTAATAGCACATGACTCAAAGAAAAAACTTATGCAGAATTTTTGTATCGCTTATCGCGGAATTTTATCTAAGCATGATTTATATTCAACGGGTACGACAGGACGTTTGGTTGAGGATGTGACGAATTTATCAATCCAAAAATATCTGGCAGGGCATTTAGGCGGTGAACAGCAAATCGGCGCACAGATTGAACATAATCAAATCGATTTGGTCATTTTCTTACGCGACCCGCTGGGACCAAAGGTTCATGAACCTGATGTAAATAATGTTTTCCGTCTTTGCGATATGCATAATATTCCTTTAGCGACGAATCTTGCGACGGCGGAACTTTTAATTAAATCACTTGACAGAGGAGACATGGAGTGGCGTGAAATGTACAAGTAGACTAATACCGCCCGGCGGCGGTAATTTAAAGAAAATCCTGATAGCGTTTCTTTTGGTACCGCTATTATTTTTGAATGCCTGCAACAGTAGTAACTTACCGCTTGCTTATCAAACAAGCAATGAACAAGCGGCTTTTCGGATGTTTGATATTCCTGATGAGGTTCCGTCGGCACGTACCTTTGCCGCGGATTTATGCGTTGTTCCGGGAAATATTTTCGGCGCGGTTGCGCCTGAATTAATTGATGCGGGGGGGGCGGCTTTGTTCGGCACGGATGAGCGAAAAGTCCTTTATGCCAAAGATGTCTATGAAAAATTATATCCCGCCAGCTTAACCAAAGTCATGACGGCACTGGTCGCCCTTAAATACGGCAAGCTTGACATGGAGATTATCGCCGGTAAAAATGTTACGATCAGTGAATCAGGGGTTCAGGTTTGCGGAATTAAACAGGGGGACCGGCTGACTTTATCGCAGGTTCTTCATTTATCGCTGATTAATTCCGCTAATGATGCCGCCATCATGGTTGCCGAAGGCGTCGCAGGAACCGTTGAAGAGTTCGTTATGCTGATGAACAGAGAAGCCAGAGCCCTCGGCGCGACAGGCACTAATTTTATGAATCCGCACGGGCTTTCCCATGACGATCAGTATACGACTATTTATGATATGTATTTGATTTTAAATGCCGCCATAAAATATGAGGCTTTTAACCGCATGGTTCAAATGAACAGTTATACGACTACATATATAACCGCGGAAGGCGATAGCAGGGAAATTTCTGTCAATAATACGAACCAGTACTTGCAGGGAACGCGTGCGATACCCGAGCAGGTCACAGTTATCGGCGGCAAGACAGGGACGACCAATGCCGCCAGGCACTGTCTGGCCATAATCGCAAAGGACACAGGCGGGAAAATATATCTGTCAGTGATCATGCGTGCCGAAACACGTGACGACGTTTATGAGCAGACGACGATTTTGTTACAACAGATTAATCAGTAAATGGCTTGTCCGTAAATAACTGTTGTCTTTTACTTAATTTTGCTTTATAATTTATATATTACTATTTAAGGAGGACAGCCCTATGGTGCAGTTAGTTTTAGGTAAGAAGGGGAAGGGTAAAACAAGGCATCTCTTAGCAAAAGTAAATGAAGAAATTCTAAACGTCCACGGAAATATCGTTTATCTTGACAAGAACACCAAACATATGTATGAACTGAATAATAAGATACGACTTATTAATGTCATGGAGTATAATATTACTGACAGCAAGGAATTTGTCGGTTTTATTAACGGTATTATTTCGCAGGATCATGACATTGAACAGATGTATTTTGACAGCTTTTTGACAATTGGCTGTGTCAAAGAAGAAGATTTCGAAACAGTCGTCGATAAACTCGAAAAAATCAGCAAACGCTTTAATCTCAGCTTCTTTTTAAGCTGTGCATTAGACGAATCCGATATTTCTGATTCTTTACGGGAAAAAGTTATCATTTCCCTGTAACTAACGGATTAATAAGATTACAGAACCTCGGATAAAACCGGGGTTTTGCTTTTAATCATGGAGAACTGAATGGCGAAAAAAAAGTCAAAAATAGTAAATATGCCTCACCGCTCAATTAATTTAAATATTAGTTTAATTGCGTTTGCTATTATTTTTGCATACATAGTTATCGCCATTTATACTTTTTTTACCCAAAAAAACATCGTTCCTTATGAGGTAAAAATCGGCTCATTATCATCAAGCAATATATACCGGGGCATTGCCCTTCGTGATGAAGAGATTATTTATGCTAACCAGGCGGGCTATATCACCTATCTGGCAAGGGAAGGAACGCGCTCAGGGGTCAGGAATCCTATTTATGTCGTCGATCAGATGGGCGAGTTGTCTCACTACATTAGCAAGATAAACACCGAGGAAACAACTTTATCCGCTTCGGACTTACAGGAACTAAAGACCGAAATTCTCGGGTTTGTTCATGATTTCAATGAGACGTCTTTTGAAAGTGTTTATGATTTTAAATACAATGTTCAAGGTACGGTCTTAAAGCTTGCCAATCATAACGTGCTGACGGGAATCGAGCAACTTAACAGTTCAGGAACACAAATGATTTTCCCCGGCCATTCTCCCAGGTCGGGTATTGTTATCTATTCGATTGACGGTTTTGAAGATTTAAAACTTGAAGATATGAAAAGCGAATACTTTAATTTCCAAAACTATGAAAAGACGCAATTAATAAATAATAATTTAATCGGCGAGGGCGATCCTGTCTTTAAGATCAGTACTGATGAAAATTGGTCGATTGTGATTAGGACAGATTCCGCGAAAGCCGCCGAATTGGCCGCCAAAGAGTATATCAGGGTCAAATTCCTCAAAAATCAATATATGTCGTGGGGGAAAGTGACGCCTTTTACTAATGCCGACGGTGATACTTTTGTTGAACTGGCGTTCACTAATTCGATGATTACCTTTTGTCAGGACCGTTTTATTGATATTGAACTAATTACGGAAGAAGAGCGGGGGTTAAAAATCCCGAACTCATCAATCGTTGATAAGGAGTTTTTCATCGTTCCGAAAGCATATATTACAAGGGGCGGGAGAAATAATTCATTCGGCGTCCTGCGTGAGGCTTTTACTGAGGAAGGCGAGCAAACGACAGAATTTATTGATACTGCGATATACAATGAAACGGAAACGGAATTTTATCTTGATGATATGAATCTGCGTATCGGTGATTACCTGATAATGCCTGATTCAACCGAGAAATATACGATTAGCAAGCGCGGTGTTCTGACAGGGGTTTATAATGTCAATAAAGGTTATGCTGATTTTAAGCAGATTAATATTCTTTATCAAAATGAAGAGTATGCGATCGTTCGTTCGAACACACAATACGGTTTGTCAGTTTATGATTATATCGTTTTGGATGCAAAGACGGTGGCGGAGAATGAGTTGATTTATGAATAGGATGAAAATAAAAGAAAATTTAGCGGAAATTGAGAAAAATATCACCGCCGCTTGCGTATTAAGCGGACGGGAGCGGAGCGAGGTCACTTTAGCGGCGGTCAGTAAGAATAATCCGCCTGAGAATATCATGGCGGCATATGAAAACGGTATTCGCATCTTCGGCGAAAACCGCGTTCAGGAGTTAACGGCGAAAATGGAGGTGCTTCCTACGGATATTGAATGGCATCTGATCGGTCATTTACAGCGCAATAAAGTAAAGTATATTATCGGCAAAGTTGCTTTAATCCATAGTGTTGATTCACTTAAATTGGCGCGGGAGATTAGCAAAGAAGCGGCTAAAAACAATATCATACAGGATATTTTGATCGAGGTTAATGTTGCTTCGGAAGATACGAAACATGGGGTATCATGCGCAGAAGCAGCGAATTTGATTAAGGAAATTGCTTATTTGCAGGGGATTAAGATAAAAGGTCTGATGACAATCGCGCCATATGTCATAAATGCCGAAGAAAATCGGCGGTACTTTAAGTTACTTAAACAATTATCTGTTGACATAGCTGTCAAAAACGTTGATAATATTAATGTGGATTTAAAAATACTTTCGATGGGAATGACAGGCGATTATGAAGTCGCCATTTCCGAAGGTGCCGATATCGTAAGAATCGGTACGGGTATTTTTAATTAGTAAGTAATATATGCCGCATGAAACCCACTTTATAACTTAGCAAGATGCGAAAGGAACAACTAAATGGGAGTAATGGACAAGTTTTTAACTTACATGAAATTAAGTGAAGAAGATGAAAATTACTATGATGAAGATGATTTTGAAGATGAACCGATAGAGGTAAAGCGTAAACAAGAACCGAAAGAAATTTCGGAAGCTTCTGAAGAACGAAAGAAAGCGGCTCCGAAGGTTACGCAAATGCAGCCGCGGATGATGCGTAAGAATATCGGCGGCGGAATGGAAGTATGTGTGATTAAGCCGACTTCCGTTGAAGATGCCCGTGAAATCACCGATACTTTATTGGCTAATCGAACCGTCGTCCTTAATTTAGAAGGTATTGATGTCGAAATAGCCCAAAGAATTATTGATTTCACTTCCGGTTCGACTTATGCCATCAGCGGTAATTTGCAAAAGATTGCGCACTACATATTTATCATTACCCCCGCCAGTGTCGATATTTCCGGTGATTTCCAAGAAATCATTAACGGAACTTTTGATGTTCCGATTAATAATAATCGGTTTTAAGGCGGCAGGGATATTTGGGCGTGAACCAATTTATTGGTTTTCGTCCTTTAGTGTGCTAAATTTTATCTAAAGAAAATATGAGTATGAATGAAAAAATAAACGTTAATTACCTAAGTAAACCTTGCTACGAAATTGTTTTAACGGATTCTTTTGCGGAATTAGGAGAATCGGTTAAAACACTCGGTTTTTTGTGCAAAAATGTCTGCATTGTTTCAGATGACAATGTTTTCCCCCTTTATGGTGAAAAAGTCGCGAGTATTTTTACGGCGTTAGGTTTTACCGTCACTAATTTTATATTTAAGGCGGGAGAAGAAAATAAGACCTTAGACACGGTTCGCAGTTTATATGCTTTCTTAATCGAAAAACGGATATCCCGTCATGACCTCTTAGTAGCTCTCGGGGGCGGGGTGGTCGGCGATTTGTGCGGGTTTGCCGCCGCCACTTACTTACGCGGCATTCCCTTTATTCAGTTGCCGACAACGCTCCTGGCGCAGGTTGATTCGAGTATTGGCGGTAAGACAGGCGTTGATTTCGACGGATATAAAAATATGGTCGGCGCTTTTCATATGCCGAAACTCGTTTATGTAAATATTATGACGCTTTCTTCTTTGGCTGACCGGCAATATTTCAATGGATTTGCCGAAGTAATGAAGCATGGTTTAATAAAAGATGCAAGCTTCTATGAATGGCTTTTAGAAAATATGTATGAAATTTGTGAACGTGAACCAAAGATTCTCATGGAAATGATTCGGAACAGTTTGATGATTAAGAAGATGATTGTTGAAAAAGACCCGCACGAGACAGGGATTAGGGCGCTTCTTAATTTCGGGCATACGATTGGACATGCGCTGGAAAAAGCCATGGATTTCAAGTTATTGCATGGTGAATGCGTCGCTTTGGGGGCTGTCGCGGAGTCATATATTTCATGGCAAAAGGGGCGTCTTAAGATGGAAGAGTATTACGAAATCCGTGATATGTTCGTTCCGTTTAATTTGCCGATTACAATTACCGATGCCGACCCTGCGAAAATCCTCGAATACACCAAATCCGATAAAAAGAGCGATGGCCAAATCACGAAGTTCGTTTTACTAAAAAAAGCAGGCAAAGCTTTTATCGATAGCAATGTGACCGATGATGATATCCTTAAAGCCTTAGATGAAATAATTTGGAAAGATAACGATTAAAGACCACGGGAGTCAAATTAGAATGAAGCAGAAGATTAAAATTATCCTCTTTGATATATTTTTTTTAGGAATACTGGTGTTCGCTGACCAATACACGAAATACCTCGCCGTCATAAACCTAAAAAACAAACCGGCATACAGCATTATTGACGGGGTTTTTGAATTTAACTACTTAGAAAATGTCGGCGCCGCCTTCGGAATGTTGCCCAATCAAAAATTTTTCTTTGTCTTTATCGCGATTATTTTTTTATGCGTGATCGCTTTCGTTTTAACCAAAACCCCGCCGAAAAAGAAATTCGTTATATTACACGTCCTCTTGACCGCTATATCGGCAGGGGCAATCGGCAATATGATTGACCGGTTACGCCTTAATTATGTGGTCGATTTTATCTACGTCCCAATCGTAAAATTATTCGGTCAACCGTTCCCGATTTTTAATGTCGC
>WQST01000096.1 GCA_009787745.1 Lachnospiraceae bacterium | reverse complement strand
TTAAGCCTGACGATTTCTTCACCGCTTTGCTTGTCAACGGCAGTCTCATATTCATCGAAATCATATGCCGGCAAAAGTTCGATGGCGGTGATTCCAAGGTCGCATAAATAGGGGATTTTCTCAATGATTCCTGAAAAAAGGCCTTTATTTTTTACCCCTGATGAGCGGTGCATTGTAAAGGCGCGGGTATTAATGCCGTATATAATGCTGTCCGTAAAAAGGGTACCTGGCGCGGTATCATTTTCCCAATCAAAATCATCAAAATAAAACCCCGCGCGTTTGGATTCATGATTATTTATGCCCCATTGATGATTGCCGAGGAGGATTTTGGCTTCGTGGTCGATGATAAGTTCATCACCTTTATAGAAGTGGTATGAATGTTTATTGCTTAAGGGTAAGTTAACTTTTAAGCCGTATAAACACCCGCGGCGCCCTTTTTCGGAAAAAGGAAAGCGATGTCCTTTATTATTTTCATCATATATAATAACCCCACAATCATTGCCGTCTACTTGGTCGGTGCTGAATGAAACACCATCTTTTTCAATTACGACACCTTTATGATTTGGGGTAAAGTACGTAGCCTTTATGGTTGTCATGCTTTCCTTTCCGTGACACTTGGTAAATAAGTTTTGTCTATCATTTAAGCATTATAGACGATTTGGGGAGAAATTACTATAAATTTTAGTAATTAATCACCCGCAATTCAAAGTAACCCTGCGGATGGGCGCAAACGGGGCATTTGTCAGGTGCGCTTTCGGAATCTATGATGTGACCGCAGTTACGGCAAATCCAGACGCTCTTTTGGCTCTTTTTAAAGACGGCGCCGTCTTCGATATTTTTTAGCAGATGGCGGTAGCGTTCTTCGTGTTCTTTTTCGATTTTACCGACGCCTTCAAACATCGCGGCAATATCAGCAAAGCCCTCTTCCCGTGCTTCTTCCGCCATGTGTTTATACATATCAGTCCATTCACCGTTTTCGCCGTCGGCGGCGGCTTTTAAGTTTTCGACGGTTGAGGGGACTTCTCCGCCGCATAATAGTTTAAACCAAAGTTTCGCATGTTCTTTTTCGTTTCCGGCGGTTTCTTCAAAGAAAGCCGCGATTTGCTCGTAACCTTCTTTTTTGGCTTTTGAAGCAAAATATGTGTACTTGTTACGTGCCTGACTTTCACCGGCAAAAGCTTCCTGCAAATTCTTCTCTGTTTTCGTACCTGCTAAATTTCCCATTGAATCCCTCCTTTGCATTGACTGATTCAGTCAATGGTGCTTGTTAAAATAATATTCAAATTATAACAGATGGATTTTCATAGTACAAGGTAAAAATTAATGATACTTGTTATCATAAATAAAGAATAAAAAATTGTTGACATTAATCTCGTTTTAACTGACAATACTATTAATGGAGGAAATACTATGTCAGATAACAATATAACGAAAAATGAAGCCGCAGATGAAATGAGGGTGACACTGGAACTTGATGATGGTACTACCGCTACTTGTGCGATTGTGACTATCATGACTATTGAAAATCAGGATTACATCGCTTTATTGCCGCTTGAAGAAGATGGCGCCGCGAATAAAGAAGGCGATGTTTGGTTTTATCGTTTTACGGAAGATGAAAGCGATGAAGATAATGATCCGATTCTTGATTTT
Organism: Lachnospiraceae bacterium; assembly: GCA_009787745.1. Lineage (GTDB taxonomy): Bacteria > Bacillota > Clostridia > Lachnospirales > Lachnospiraceae > UBA935. The sequence goes on along the minus strand of WQST01000096.1, from coordinate 6,840 downwards.
ATAGAAGACGACGATGAATATGAGCGGGTTTCGGAAGCGTTTGATGAGTTTTTGGATAGCATGGAATTTGATGAAATGGATTGCTGTTCAGAGGGCAATTGCCCGCATGGCTGTTGTTCAGAATAAAGGTTCTAAGAATCTGGACGGGGTGTACTTAGGCGATTCGGTGTATGTTAGATACAGATTGTCTTTCGCTCTGATTATCCCGACATAAAAGAGCCGCCGCTCTTCTTCTAACTGTTCATCGGTTATGGATTTCGGACCGGGGATTGTGCCTTCATTTAGGTGAGGCATGAACACCGTCTTAAATTCCAAACCTTTTGAACTGTGCATTGTAATGATATTAAGACCGTCCATAGCGGCGGTCTTTTGATTATCAGCAAATTCCTTAAGCGCGGAAATCATATCAAACCATTCATCAAATGTTTCATAACCTTTCGCACTCTCCTGCAGTTCATCGCATATCTCCATCCATTCAAGGAATTCCTGTTGCTTGGCTTTTTCTTTTAGATAACGGTCATAACCTATGCCTTTACGGATAAAATTGATGGCCAGATACGGAGACAATGATGAAATGCGGCGACACGCGCCAAAAAAGCGTTTTACTTCATCCTGACATCCGATATTACCTTGATAATAATTCATAACGTCTATTTCACGGATTTCTTCGACTAAATCGACGACAGCTTTCCGGCTGATATATCTCATCGGTTTATTAATAATGTTTAGGAAACGGCTTCTTTCTTTTGGCCCAATGGCAAAGTAAATGTAATCCATTATATCTACCGCCGTAAAATGGGAAAAAATATCTTTGATTTTTTCCTTTGCCCGAACCTTGATTCCGTAATTTATACATTTAGATGCCATTGCCGATACTTCAAAATTTGTCCGTAAAATAATTGCCATATTGGTTAATTCCGCATGTGGTTTTTTTGAGATAGTATCTAGCAGCCATTCATCTTCGGCGTCTCTTTTGGTGAAAGGAAAAATATCCACATCATTTCCATCGCGCAAAGCCTGATAGTTTTTCGGCATCCGGTTTTTGTTAATGGTGATAACTTTTGCCGCGGCGGAAACTATTTGATTGGTACTGCGGTAATTCGTGCTTAATAAAACCTTTACACTGTCATTAAAATCCTTAAGGAAATCCTGCATTACTAACGGGTTGGCGCCGCGAAAACCATAAATAGACTGGTCGTCATCGCCGACAATAAAGAGGTTGTTGCGCGGGGCGGTGATTTGCTTTAGAACCAGATATTGAAGCCGATTAATATCCTGAAACTCATCAACCAATATGTACGAAAAATAATCTTGCCATTTTCTCAGGTTATCATCATGCTTGCTAAACATTTCATGGCAAAATAAAATCATGTCGTCAAAATCCATTTTACGGGACTCTTTCAGCATCTCACAGTAGTCTTCATAAATTTCCGCGAACTTTTCACGGGGGTTAGTGACCATTTCCTGATTTTTGCAAAGGCTGATTTCATTTAAAATTTCGGTGTATTCCGATTGACCGAAAGTTTCTGTCGGGAAAAGATGATTTAGGATACTGCGGAGGATTTTTCTTTTATCAAATTCGGAAATTAAGGAATAATCAGATAAATAGCCTGATCGGGAGATGATTTGATAGTAGATACTGTGGAATGTGCCGAAATTAACAGCGGAATATGAACGGCGTATTTCAGATAAAAAACGGGATTGCATTTCTAGGGCGGCGGCTTTGGTGAAGGTGATTACGAGGATTTTCTCGGGGGGAACTTTTTGTTCAATTAGATTCATAATTCTTTTCACGATTGTGAATGTTTTGCCGGAACCCGGTCCGGCGAGGACTTGAATGGGGCCGTCTTTGTGGGCGATTGCCCGCTCTTGTTCTAAGTTAGTGGTTGGCGGCGGCATGGTTTCTCCTTTGGTTAGAATTTTTGTTAATTTCCTTAGAAAGATTATAAACCGGTCTAATTACTAATGCAATAATCAATAACGAGTTTCACACATAATTCCCCAAAAGCATATATTGAAAAGCGAGTAATTCTTTGAAAGAAGGTTAATGTGAAGAATATTCTAACTTCGTACAATGCACGGCATGGAGGTAACAAATGTTTATCTTGGAAGCAATTTTAATCGCCTCCTCATGTTCCATAGATGCTTTTGCCGCTAGTTTTGCTTACGGCACTAAGCGAATTAAAATCCCTTGGCCGTCTAACCTTGTTATTACATTTATCGGCAGCATATTCCTAGGGCTTTCTTTATGGGCGGGGAGCGCGATTCGCGGATTTTTACCGAAAGACGCGGCAATATGGATGGCATTTACGATATTATGCCTGATCGGCCTTACGAAGTTTCTGGATGGTATCACGAAAGATTTCATCAGGCGCTATATTGATAGGCATGGACGTCATCCATACAAATGGCTTAAATTTTCTTTTTTTAACTTCCGCTTTATCTTAAGCGTAGTCGCAAATCCCGAAGAAGCGGATATCAACCAAAACCGTAACCTCTCCCCCGGTGAAGCGGCGACTTTAGCCGTTTCTCTTTCCCTTGATGGTTTAGCAGTAGGTTTCGGCGCCGCTTTAGGTAATGCCAATGCGCTGTATGTCGTGCCTGTATCGCTTCTTGCAGGGACTTTAGCGGTTTGCTCAGGATGTCTAATCGGAAACAAATTAGCAGATAAGCTTCCCTTTCCGATATCATGGCTTAGTGGTGCTATCTTGATTGGCTTGGGGATATCGAAACTTTTCTGATCCATTGACCATGCCAGTCAATAAACAAGATGAAATTTTATTTTGCAAAATACGAACTCTGTCAACAAAATATCATAATATAAATTAAATTTCACATATTTTATGAAAGGATTTCATGGAAAACTTTAATTACAATTATTCGGATATGCATAAACCGGAATTTATTGATCAGTATCCGATCGCAATGGCATATGTCCCATGGCAAAAAACAGCCAAAGTTTTTGATGATTTGCATATGGCGCTTATGACCGGCACAATCTTCCCGGAACTTACAAAACCCTTTACCGGAAGGAGATGCGTTAAATGATGACAACTTACAAAACTAATAAAGATAAGCTTTTGGGTGATATCAATATCTTTTCTCTTTTCATCGTTGATATGCTTGAATACCTGGACACTCATCCCTATGACAGCAAAGCGATAGATCATATAAAACATTATCTTCGCTTGAAAGAGCAGGCGGCGGCGGAATATGCGAAACAATACGGACCGTTAACGGTTTCCAATACTTTAGAGCTTGATAATAATGAGTGGAAATGGGCAACGATGCCGATGCCGTGGGTAAATCAAGATATGCACTTTGAAAGGAGGGACTGATCAATGTGGACTTATGAAAAACGACTCCAGTTTCCTGTAAATATAAAAGAAACTAATGCTCAAATTGCGCAAGTAATTCTGACTCAATACGGCGGCCCCGATGGCGAACTCGGCGCCAGTATGCGCTATTTGTCCCAACGTTATACGATGCCTTATCCTGAGGTGGCGGCTCTTTTGACGGATATCGGCACGGGCATTTCTATATTGTTCAGTAGCTTATCCACATTATTTTCTATTGCTCCGTTAGCTTTTCAAGGGCATAACTCCACTTATGCGGTAGCAATTTTAAATGCACATCTATATGGTCGCGGCTATGAATTACCATTTTGTCTAAAATGTTTCGATAAAACTCTTCGTCATGGCTTGATTTTGCTATCATTTGCGTTAGTGCATCATTAATATCTTTAATCAAATTTTTCTGTTCAGCGACAAGCAAATTCTGTTTATCTACACTACCAATCAATTCTTTATGTTCTTGAATTTCTGCACTGCATTTATCGCGTATTTCTAAAAACTCTTCTTTTGTAATATTGCCCGAAGTATAAAGGTCGATAAGCTTTTTTTGCTTCTCTTCTGTTTGATTTATTTTAGCTTGCAAACTTTCAATATCAATACTGTCAGTACTTCTTGAAACCACATCTTTAATAACGTTCATTAAATTTGAAACGATAACTTCTTTATTAAAATTCAAATTGTCAACCACCAACCCCATAATATATAAAGCGTCATTATTGCGAATGCTTTCGCTATCGCAACCAACTTGATTACCTGCTTTATCGATATGCGGCGCGCCAAACTTTGAACTTTCGCAACAACGCCAAGACTTGCTTATACTGCCGTCTTTACGCTTTTTATACCGTGCAACATACGAAGTTTCGCAACGCGCACATTTTATCTTGCCCGAAAAAGCATATCGGTTCGAGTGCTTTGACTTCCTCTCAGGCGATACCGCACGGCTTTCTAAAATCGCACCGGCTCGGTCAAACATTTCGCGGCTAATTATTGGTTCATGGTGATTTTTAATAACTACAAATTCCTCTTGTCCGCGATTATATTTTTTCTCGTGCGATAAATAGTCGGGCGTATATGTTTTCTTTTGAACAAGGTCGCCACAATATTTTTCATTGCGTACAATACGCAAAATAACTGTGTTTGACCACGAAACTTGGTGACTGTGGCTTTTAATTCCTGCTTCTCGCAATTCTCGCGCTATGGTATGGCAACCCTTGTTTTCATTGACGAACTTATCGAAAATTAGACGCACAATCTTTGCGCCTTCTTCGTTTATAAACATCTCGCCGCCGCGCACATCATAACCTAGCATATCTCTGCCAAACACTACGCCTTGCTCCATACGGCGCGTTTGCCCCCACTTAACACGCTCAGAGGTTTTACGGCTTTCTTCCTGTGCTATGCTAGACATAATTGTTAGTCGTAATTCCGCATCAGGCTCTAGGGTGTTAATATTATCGTTCATAAAAATAACGCCCACGCCTATTTTTTTTAGCTCACGCGTGTAATAAATGCTATCAAGCGTGTTTCTAGCAAAGCGCGATATCTCTTTTGTTATTATTAAATCTAAATCACCATTCTTAGCACTATCAATCATGCGATTAAATGCTTTACGCTTTTTTGTGTTTGTGCCGGAAATGCCTTCGTCGGCAAAAATTTCTGTCAATTGCCATTCGGGGTTGCGGTTTATATATTCTTTAAAATATCTTTGTTGACTTTCAAAAGAATTGGCTTGATCTTCGTTATCGGTAGAAACCCGACAGTACGCGCCAACACGAAATGTTTTTTTCTGCAATAGTTTCTCTTGGTTTAGTTTTTCATAACGATTCAAAATAAATCAACTCCTTGCCGTTCATTTTATACTATATGTTTTTTTAATGCAATAAAATTACACTTTATGCCGTGTATATAGAAAAGCTTACCGACACGCACAAACTCCCTAACCCTCACATGTGTTTGCTCACCTTTTCCATTTCTCGTTGCCGTATTAATTCCTGCGTCTGTTCGGATTGCATTTCTTTAACATTTGCACTGAAATTCTGATCGGATATATTTTCAATCGGATTTGTATTTTTCGCCTTTGCCAAACTATCAAAAACGCTTTGTCGTTGCGGTGGTTGGGACGCTTGATTTCACTATGGTTGCGCGTCACTTTACATTTTCGTGCGTTTTGTGTATAATTAAGTTACTTTAAATTTAAGGGGTACTTTAATGCCAACAATATCTAGGTTTTATGGTCTTGTGATAAAGATGTACTTTAGACAAAGCGAACACAATCCGCCGCATATCCACGCTTTATACGGCGAATGTCTTGGGGTTATAGACATTCAAACGCTCGAAATGATAGAAGGTGATTTGCCTGCCAAAGCGTTAAATCTTGTGCGCGAATGGGCAGAAGACCATAAATTAGAATTAATGGATATATGGAATACACAAATATTTCGCAAATTGCCACCGTTAGAATAGGAGAAGTTTGTATGTTTCATAAAGTTAAATGTGTTCAACCGCTTTCAAGCTTTAAGTTAGCCGTTGATTTTGTTAATGGTGAAAAGAGGGTTTATGATGTGACTCCATTATTTGATAAATGGGAATCGTTTACTTCTCTTAAAGAAATTGATGGGCTTTTCAGGCAAGTTAAGGTAGATAGCGGCGGTTATGGCATTAGTTGGAACGACGAAATAGATTTAGCTTGTGATGAGTTATATCACAATGGTGTATATGCCGATAGCTAACGTTCGCGTATAAACCCCTTTCAACCTCTCGCATTTCTCGTTTGTTCATTTCGACCATTTGCCTATCTTCGTTTTGGTCGGTGCTTGCATAAGGACAACCAACAATTTCATAAGCTTATATATCTTAATTATTGGGTGTATTCTTATGGATTTAAGAAAATATAATTGCATTACCGAACTCGCACCAGAAATAACAACACATAGCAACCTCGACTTTATTATAAACTTTCAAAAAGCCATGCTTCTTTCGCTTATTAAGCGCAATCTATTAACTCATGAACAAATGGATTGTGTTATTTCAAAAATTGAAGAGCAATATCGCATCGAATAAATTAAAGCCTTACGCTACAAGGGTTTTCAACTTCTTGTGACAAAAGGGAACATTTTCGATACGCTTGTAGGCACGGAAGAATTAGCCCACTTAGAAATGGTTTCTGCAATCGTCCATCAGTTAACTCAGAATTTATCCATGGAAGAGATCGAAGCTTCCGGTTTTGCGCCATACTATGTTGACCATACCGTTGGTGTTTACCCGCAATCAGCAGGGGGAATCCCTTTCAGTGCCGCCGGTTTTCAATCAAAAGGTGATGCCATTACTGATTTAATGGAAGATATGGCGGCGGAGCAAAAAGCCCGAACGACATACGATAATATCTTACGTCTGGTCAAAAACAGTGATGTCGCCGAACCGATAAAATTCTTACGTGCGCGCGAAATTGTCCATTTCCAACGTTTCGGCGAATGCTTAAGGTTAGTTC
>WQST01000095.1 GCA_009787745.1 Lachnospiraceae bacterium | reverse complement strand
ACATGGCAGGCCGCGGTACAGATATCAAGTTAGACGCCGAGGCCCGCGCCGCGGGGGGGCTAAAAATCATCGGTACCGAGCGCCATGAATCGCGTCGGATTGATAACCAGCTTCGCGGCCGAAGCGGCCGTCAGGGCGACCCCGGCGAATCAAAATTTTATATTGCTTTGGAAGATGATTTAATGCGGCTGTTCGGCTCCGAACGCCTGATTAACATGTTCACTACTTTAGGCATTCCCGAGGGTCAGGAAATCGAACACAAAATGCTCACCAACGCCATCGAAAATGCGCAGAAGAAAATCGAGAACAATAACTTCGGCATCCGTAAAAACCTCCTCGAATTCGATCAGGTCAATAATGAACAGCGAGAAATCATCTACGAAGAGCGCCGCCGCGTTTTGGACGGAGAGAGTATGCGCGACGTTGTTTACAAAATGATCACCGATATTACCGAAAGCAGTGTTGAAACATGTATCGGCGATGATGCCGATATCGACGAATGGGATTTCACGGAACTTAACAATTTACTCATTCGTATTATCCCTTTGCGCCCGCTCAACACAGGACGCGTCAAAGTACCCAAGAAAAAAGCTTTAATCCAACAGCTTAAGGAAGAAGCCGTCAAACTATACGAAGCCAAAGAAGCGGAGTTCCCCGAAGCGGAAGCTATCCGCGAGCTTGAACGCGTCGTTTTACTTAAGGTAATCGACCGCAAATGGATGGATCATATCGACGACATGGATCAGCTTCGTCAAGGCGTATCACTCCAAGCATACGGTCAACGCGACCCCAAAGTCGAATACAAACTTAACGGCTACGAAATGTTCGACGAAATGACCCAGAATATCAAAGAAGAAACCGTTCGGATGCTCCTCCATGTGAGCGTCGAACAAAAAGTTGAGCGCGAACAAGTCGCCAAAGTAACGGGAACCAATAAAGATGAATCCCTCGGCAAAGTCCCCGCCAAACGCGAAAGCGCCAAAGTCTACGCCAACGACCCCTGCCCCTGCGGCAGCAAGCTGAAATACAAGAAATGCTGCGGTAGAACGTAGTGTGAAGCACGACAGATAGGTTAGTATAATTCATAAAAATCCAAAACAGAAAGAAGGTGACGTTAAATGGTACAACTGGATCAGATGAAATCCGAACTCCAAGCTTATAAAACCCCTTTAGCGGAAGTGAGGGATTCACTTTAACTTAGATGCCAAACTAAAGCGCATCGAAGAACTGGAAATGGAAATGGCCGCTCCCGGCTTCTGGGACAACCCCGACCTTTCCAACCAAAAAATGAAAGACCTAAAGTCCCTGAAAGATTCTGCGGGCATCATTGCCGACCTCGAAACATCATATGAAGACATTGAAACGCTCCTCGAACTTGGCTATGAAGAAAACGATGAAGGCATTATTGCCGAAATCCGCGAAGAACTTGATAATTTCATCCAAACCTACGAAAATATCCGCATAGCAACGCTCCTATCAGGCGAATACGATAACTCAGGCGCCATTCTCAAGCTGAATGCGGGGGCGGGCGGAACCGAAAGTTGTGATTGGTGCAGTATGCTCTACCGTATGTACAGCCGCTATGCCGACCGCAAAGGCTTTTCCCTCGAAGTCCTTGATTACTTAGACGGCGACGAAGCAGGGATAAAGTCCGTCACTTTCCAAATAAACGGTGAAAACGCCTATGGCTACCTCAAATCAGAAAAAGGCGTCCACCGCTTAGTTCGCATTTCCCCTTTTAACGCCCAAGGAAAGCGCCAAACCTCATTCGTTTCACTTGATGTCATGCCTGAAATAAACGAAGACATTGACATTGAAATAAACGACGATGACCTGCGTATAGATACCTATAGAAGCAGCGGTGCGGGAGGTCAGCACGTCAACAAAACCTCATCCGCCGTCCGCATCACCCACATCCCCACGGGAATCGTCGTCCAATGCCAGAACGAACGCTCCCAGCATCAAAACCGTGACAAATCAATGCAAATGCTAAAAGCAAAACTATTATTGCTAAAACAAGAAGCAAATGCCGAAAAACTCTCCGACCTTCGCGGCGAAGTCACCGAGATTGGCTGGGGCAACCAAATCCGCTCCTACGTCATGCAACCCTACACCATGGTCAAAGACCACCGCACCAACGCCGAATCAGGCAACGTAGACGCCGTCATGGACGGAGCCATAGACACCTTCATAACCGCTTACCTAAAACAACTAAACACCGGCAGTATATAAGTGAGCAAGAGGGGGAGAGGTATATACCTCTCCCCCTCTTGCTAAGTTATCCATTCTACTTAAAGCCATCCCATTCAGCGCGCGGAACCGCCCGCACCATCACCCCATAATACCCTTCATAAAACCCATTAATCCAATACTCCTCATCCTCAGTCATATCAGACCGATGCGACGAGCTATACCGGTTATCGAACTCCTTCCGGTACTGCGGCACCACCGCCATGTCATCCCCTCGCTCTTTCGCCGTGATAATCAAAGCAATCCGCTCATTCTCCTCCCTTTGAATCCGCCCCAGATTCACCAAATTCTCCGAATATTCAAAGAAAAGCCACAACCAAAGAACCGAAACAACAATCATCCGCACAGCCCCATCCCTCACACGGCTCTCATCCCCCGCATCCTCGCTTTTATCAAAAAGCAACAAAACCAAACTTTGCAAAAAAGCAATAATCAAAAAAGCACCTGCGCCAAAGTAAGCCCGCACCATTACAGGCGGAATAATAATCAAAGCAAAACAAGTTGCGAGCCCTGCTATGAAAAAAGGAAATCCCTGTTTCAATACCATAACCTTTTTCTTTTTCAGGAAAATTGCCAAGACAGTCACGATAATAAATGCACACAGCAACTCAAAAAATAATACATTAACTGATACTAAAATATGATAAAAGCGCGACATAATCCCAACTGCTCCGGAATGCTCTTCCGCGAAATAATCCATCCGCTTATAGGCGCCGGGCGATAATAATAACCCGATGAATCCCGTCAAAGCCCCTAAATGCGCCGCAATCATAAAAGATTTAACCTTAAGTTCAAACCGCTCATTGACCATATGAGTCAATGTCAGGAAAAAGATTATCACCATCATCCCCCCGGAGGTATTCTCGTTACACCACCCGGCGATCACCCCGAAGAAAAATAATGAAATAATTTGCCGGACTTTCCGCTTTCCGCTTAAAAGCGGTTTCTTTAATTGAAAACGATAAAATGTAATAAAAGCGAGAATGATAGTCGATGTCCAAAGATAATTACACGCCCCTGAAAGCCATAAGATCGTGTCGCCGAAATCAACGCTATATCGCCAGACGAACCCGAATGTAATTAAATAAATCAGCGGATTATAACGAAGCTTTTTATCTTCTGAATAAATGGTAATATTCAAGACAATTAAATATACGAAAGATATGAAAACAATACTATTAAAGAAATTAAAGATATGCTTGTCAAAAGTCGAGAAGTAAGCCCTGAAAAACTGCCCGACGACCCGCGGATTATAAGTAACATACATATCGTATTGCATAACGATTAAATCCCGGAAAGATAAACCGTTTACTTCAACTTTTGAATAAATATCATCAGTAAAATATGGGGTCAAAATATTATAAAATAAAATCATCCCAAAAGTCAGGACAATACACCCGCCAAAAAATAAAGCATCCTTCTGTTTAACTGCAAAACGCATTAAAAATACCTTCCGTTAACATTCGTCACTCCCCCTATTCTGCATAAGATCCATATAAAAATTAGCCAAAGTCACTTTAATATAAGGAATCACCCAGATAAAGCCAAGACAACATGTTAAAATACTGACAAGTAAAAGCGGAACAAACGAAAGCCAGAGCATAAACAAGCGCTTCTTATGCCCGGTCATAATCAAATGGCTCTTCATGAATAATTCCTGAACGCTTTTATCATCAAAGTCTAAAAGCAGGAAAAAGATTTGTGAAAACATCAACGAGATGAAGAAATAAACACCATACCCCGCAATATAAAAAACGAACATCGTCGTTAAAAATTCCCTGTTGCCCGATGTAAGAATGATATTTTGCAAAACAGCCGCGGGAAGCGTCAAAATTAAATTAGCTAAACTAAGAATTGCTTGGATCTTAATTATTTTTTCTAACTGATAATTAAAGCCATAGAAAATATCGGTGACGAAGATCGGCTCATTACAACAAATTTTGAGCGCCATAAACAAAGCGCCGACATTCAAAACACCTACAAATAAACTGACGATAAAAGAAATAACGGTCGAAAATAAAAATCCCAACACACCATCGCCGCTTATTAGGGTACCAAGTAAGAGGCGTGTCATGATTGTCATCATCGTTACCGACATAAAAGCGGCGGCGGTAATGGGGTATTTTCCCAGTAATTGTCCCCGGGCTAAACTCTTAAGCTGCTTCATCAAAATTCATTCCGACTAATCCAATAGCTTCCTGTTGTTTTTTTAACTTTTGGTAGGGGTTATCCTCATTGCTGTACTTAATCTTGGTCGCTGTTTCACCGCCCGCGACATAAGAAGTTCCGCATTCGGGGCAAATAGCCGTTTTAATGGTAACGCTGGCTTGTAAAACTTTACCGCCGTCCATCGCGGCTTTCTTGTAAGCATTACTGACATGCTCGTTTTCGTGCGCGCGGACAGCTGTTGCGACAGCACTTTTGGAAATCTTCGTGGGTGATTTGAATGAAACCATTTCACTGGAACCGTCCTGATACCGACGATTCTCACAAGTGTGACATTCTTCCGCCGCAGAAGCTTTTCCGGATTTCATTCCGCTGCCGATACCTAAATCTTCGGTTTCGCCGACTTTGGATACACCGCCTGAACCGGGGACATACGAGGCGTAGGGGTCGCCCCAATTACCTATGCTATTCACGGTCATACAATACCTCCATCATGAAAAAACTATTCATAGCCATATCGGTAAAATAATGAAAAAGCTGTATTACATACGTACTTTTGCGACATTATCCACAAAAAACGAATGCGGAAAAGCAGTTTCATATATGCAGCTTTACATAACTAAACTAAATGGCATCACCGTACCATTTGCCGTATCGTCTCTTCATACGAATTTCCCATCATATTCTGCGAACTTTGTCCGAACATCTGCAAAAACAGCTGATCAAGCTGCCGTCCGTAATCCAGCATTAACTCAGGGTTTTCCGTCAAATTATAAACCAACCCGATAATAACAGCAATACTGATAAAAAAGCCGGCGCCCGCGAAAATCATGGCGAATTTCGCCTGCCCGCTAAACCGGTCTTCAAACCCCTTTGATAAATATGCAAAAAGCAAACCCAGCCCCCCGCAAACAATCGGCAAATACAGAGTCCAAAAAGTAGCAACAGCAACAATCCCCAAAATCAGCGCCGCTGTCGCCATCGTCTGCCCGGTCGGGTGAGTAGGCTGATCGTAATATCCATGATTCTTATTTTGGTTATAAAAATAATTCATACCCCCATATTATAGCACTATTTCCCTAATATTACAAATCGTTCTTGAAAAATAGAGGTTAACTTATTATAATAATGTTTATGGATATTACACTAAAACTTAAAGATGAACTAAAAATCGAAAAATGGCAGGCGGAGGCCGCGATAAAGCTAATTGATGAGGGCAATACAATTCCCTTTATCGCCCGCTACCGTAAAGAAATAACGGGCTCATTAGACGATGAGGTACTCCGCAACCTCTTCGAACGCCTAACCTACCTTCGCAATCTCGAAGAAAAAAAGGCGCAAGTTATCGCCTCGATCGAAGAACAGGGCAAGCTTACCGATGAACTCCGTGAGCGGATTTTGAGCGCCGAAACCCTTGTCGTAGTCGACGACCTGTACCGCCCCTATCGCCCGAAGCGCAAAACCAGAGCAAGCATCGCCCGTGAAAAAGGGCTTGAACCGCTGGCGGTATATATTCTGGCGCAGCTTGTCGACGCTCCTGTCGAAAAGGAAGCGGAGCGATATTTAGACCCTGACAAAGGCGTTGAAACAATAGCCGATGCAATCCAAGGCGCGAAAGATATCATTGCCGAGAACATTTCCGACGATGCCGATCACCGTCTTTATATCCGCCGGGCGACGCTGAATGAAGGCATAATTCAAAGCACAGCCAAAGACGAAAAAGCGGAGAGTGTCTTTGAGATGTACTACGCTTATGAAGAGCCGCTCAAAAAAGTCGTTGGTCATAGAACCCTGGCGCTAAACCGTGGTGAAGCGGAAAAGATTTTAACCATAAAAATTACCGCCCCCGAGGAACAGATTATTACTTATCTTTCGAAAAAAGTAATCACGTCTGCTAATCCCCATACGACGCCGGTGCTAAAGGAAGCCATTGCGGACAGCTATAATCGCTTGATTGCCCCCGCGATTGAGCGTGAAGTCAGGAATCTTTTAACCGAAAAAGCAGAAGATGGGGCGATCAATGTATTCGGAAAGAACTTAGAGCAACTTTTGATGCAACCGCCGATCGCGGGAAAAGTGGTACTGGGTTGGGATCCCGCTTTCAGGACAGGCTGTAAGCTTGCCGTCGTCGATTCAACAGGAAAAGTCATTTATACCCGCGTTATTTACCCGACTGCACCGCAGAATAAGATTGCCGAATCACAGGAAATATTAGTAAAAATAATAAAGGATTACAAAATTGATTTAATCAGTGTCGGAAACGGCACCGCTTCGCGCGAATCGGAGCAAATAATTGCGGCGATGATTAAGGAAAAGAAGCTGCCCGTGCAATACATTATTGTCAACGAAGCGGGCGCCAGCGTTTACTCCGCCAGTAAATTAGCGACGGAAGAATTTCCGCAGTTCGACGTCGGTGAAAGAAGCGCGGCATCAATCGCCCGCCGTTTACAAGACCCTTTAGCGGAACTCGTAAAAATCGACCCGAAGTCAATCGGTGTCGGACAATACCAACATGATATGAACCAGAAAAAACTTAGCGAAGCATTGACGGGAGTAGTCGAGAATTGCGTTAATAAAGTCGGTGTTGATTTAAATACGGCCTCCGTTTCACTGCTTACATATATATCCGGTATCAACAAAATAATCGCCAAAAATATCGTCGATTACCGCGAGCAAAACGGGCGTTTCACAGACCGCCGCCAATTACTAAAGGTTGCGAAATTAGGACCGAAAGCCTATGAGCAATGCGCGGGGTTTATGCGGATTATCGGCGGAAAAAACCCTTTGGATGCGACCAGCGTCCATCCTGAAAGCTATGACGCGACAATAAAAATCCTTGAAAAAATGAATCTCACCTTAAAAGGTATGAAGCCGGTCGAAAGTACTCAATTGTCACTTCTTAAGAATATTAATAAAAAGACTTTGGCGGAAGAGGTTGGAATCGGGGAAATTACTTTGACCGATATTTTGAAAGAACTTGAAAAGCCTGCTCGTGACCCGCGTGAAAATATGCCGGCTCCGATTCTCAGAAGCGATGTTCTTGATATGAAAGACCTTAAAGCGGGGATGGTTATGAAGGGAACGGTACGTAATGTTATCGATTTCGGTGCTTTCGTCGATATCGGCGTCCATCAGGATGGCTTGGTTCATATTTCGCAGATCACCGACCGCTATATCAAACATCCGCTGGAAGCGCTGAGTGTCGGCGATATCGTCGAAGTACAGGTGCTAAATATCGATGAAGCGAAGAAACGCATCGGTTTGACAATGAAGATTAAGAAATGAATAACGAAAGAGGGAAAATATGAAAATTAAAATCGCAATCTGCGGCTACGGCAATCTTGGCAGGGGGATCGAATCAGAAATAGGTAAAAATAAAGATATGGAGCTAATCGCCGTCTTTACAAGGCGTAAGCCCGTAGAAGAACTAAAAATAAAAAGCAATGTTCCGGTTGTTCATCTTGACGATGCCGCATCATGGCAGGATAAAATCGATGTAATGATAATATGCGGCGGTTCAGCGACCGATTTACCTGTTCAAAGCCCGCATTTGGCGCAGTTTTTTAATATCGTCGATAGCTTTGACACACATGCCAAAATCCCCGAACATAAAGCCAAGGTCGGAGCGGCGGCGAAGGAGAATGGACATACGGCAGTGATTTCGACGGGATGGGATCCGGGTTTGTTTTCGCTTATCAGACTCTATGCGGGAGCGATTTTACCGCTTGGAGCGACAGGGAGTTTTTGGGGTTATGGCGTGAGTCAGGGGCATTCCGATGCTGTCCGCCGAATTGACGGGGTTTTGGATGCGATTCAGTATACTATTCCGCAAGAAGACGCCATCGTCAGAACCAGACAGGGCGATACCACTTTATCAACCCGCGAGAAACACAAGCGCCTTTGTTATGTCGTATCAAAAGATGATGCTGACCGTGAACGGATTACTAAAGAAATAAAGGACATGCCGAATTATTTCGCGGAATATGACACGGATGTCATTTTTGTTTCGAAAGATGAGCTAAAAGAAAATCATAGCCGCCTTCCGCATGGCGGAAATGTAATCCATTCAGGCGAAACAGGCGCCGGCAATAAGCATATGATTGAATTTAATTTAAAGCTTGATTCCAATCCTGAATTTACGGCTT
>WQST01000094.1 GCA_009787745.1 Lachnospiraceae bacterium | reverse complement strand
CAAGTTCATTTGGTTTTACCCAATCGGTAAATATTCTGCTGGCGGTTATCTTGGGGGGGATGGGTAAAATTCCCGGTGTTATCATCGGGGCGGTCTTTTTCGCAGTTTTCCCCGAACTATTCCGTGATATACCGATTATCGGTGATATGCGGATGCTCTTCTTTGGACTGCTTTTGATTATCGTTATGATTAGAAGGCCGCAGGGACTTTGGCCCGAAAAAAGAAAACGATACAAGGTGTAAGGAGATTAATTGAATGACTCTAAACGTAATCGACTTAACAATGCGTTTCGGCGGCATCACGGCGATTGAAGACTTAACTTTTTCAGTGGAAAAAGGCTCTGTAACATCCTTAATTGGTCCTAATGGCGCAGGAAAAACTTCGGTCTTTAATTGCATTACGGGATTTTATAAAGCGACAGGCGGCGATATTTTATTTGAGGATAAATCCTTAATTAATCTCAAGCCTTTCAAAATTACCGAGCGGGGAATTATTCGAACCTTCCAAAATGTTCGCTTATTTAAAAACATGACTGTTCTCGAAAACGTCATGAGCGGAATGCACAGTATCACTAAACAATCGGTGACAGGCGCACTTTTACGGCATCGCGCCGAGCGGCTTGAAGAACAGGAGATTTTGCGTAACGCGGAATATTATCTTGATTATGTCGGAATGCTTGACAAAAAGGACGAACTTGCCAAAAACCTCCCTTACGGCGACCAACGCCGGACTGAGTGGGCGCGGGCTTTATCAGCGAAACCGAGATTACTGCTTTTCGATGAACCCGCTGCGGGGCTTAACCGTGAAGAAAAAGACCGCCTTGTCGATATGATTAATCGCATTCGCCAAGATTTCGGGCTGATGATTTTCTTGATTGAACATGATATGGAACTGGTTATGAAAGTTTCCGAAAAAGTAATCGTCCTCAATTTCGGCACCAAGATTTCCGAAGGCACTCCAACCCAAGTTCAAAATGACCCGAAAGTTATTGAGGCTTATTTAGGGTCGGATGAATAAGTTAAGCTATCGCATCAGCTTCGTAAACCCGCGTATCATCACCGCATTGATGAGGGAAATCGCCAATATAGCGCCAGTCATATTTTTCATAATAGCCAAGATGGTCTGTATTAAGATAGACTTTGCCGTAGCCTAATTTCGCAGCTTCGTAACGCCCATGTTTCAATAACCTTGCGCCAAGCCCTTTCCCCCGTTCGGCAGGTTCAATATATAACGCACAAAACCAAGGACACAAATCAGTTCTAACCATAAAATCATTCTCGATCAAACCGTACCCGCCAATGATTTCATCACCACTCAGCATTAGATACCACCGAGGGACAGAATCACCTGTTGTCAAACCAATATTCATACTATCATGATATAGCCGGCGGTCAATACCCCATCTTGATGAAAAATAATCCGCCGCATGTTCGAGCCATTCCGAACATTCCCGAAGACCAATAATTTGAACCATAGCCTACCTCACTTTGCAGTATCTATTATAATCAAATATAGAGGTCAAATCAAGTTTATTGCTTTGGAGGAATAAATAAAGTAACGCAATATCCTAGGGACTATATTTTTATATCAAAACCTGCTATAATAATAAGTAAGTCATTTAGGGACTCGTCACACACGGGTCTTATACCGCTTCCGAATGAGTAACTTAGTGTGAAAAAGTATTTAGAAGCATTAAAGCTTCAAACGGAAAGAAGGGAGAGATGTCAGCATGAAAGTATCGCTTGAACAAACCGAAAAACTCCTGTGTGGGAATCACAGCTTTACCCAAATAGGGCTCTCGATGATGATGACCCGCATGAGGGGAGCTTACGCCAAGGATCCCTCACCGGAGGTACTTACGAAATCAATGGAAGAGCTGAATTTATTCTTTGATAAATTTAAAAGTCTCGTAGAAAAAGACTATTCAGTTATTGCGCAGTTATAATTGTGAAGAATAATTCTAAGGCATGAAAGGGAGGAATATAATTATGCTAATGACCTTTGATAAGGTATCGCGGCTAATAGAAAGTGGCAAGCTACTCCATATCGCCGGAACTGAACAGTTACTCAGGAAGCTTCCGAAGGGGAGCTGGATCGGCGGTTCCACCGAATACTTTATGGATGAAGAAGGCGGCAAGATTTCCGATAACCTGCTATACGTTACAGAGTTTCCATATGAGAACTTCGCGGTCAAAGTATACACATCCGATGATATCAAAAACGTAGCGCCCGATGCTTTTGACAATGGTTTTTCCGTGCTGATAGTACCTTTTGACAGCGAGGTTCATAAGGAATATGCGCACAACGCGGCCAATTATGAAGGTATGTTCATAAAGGTTGTTGTTGGCTGGGTTGCGGGGATGAACTTAGAAAAATCTGACCAAACTCCGATTTCCGTAAATGGTGTTACCGGTGAAGCATACGCCGACAAAGCCGTTGTTTTGCATCTGAAAGTTCCCGCCGATAAAACGGTGAGTGTCAATATTATCAACATATTTGAACAGGATATGTCTTCGCCTGTTTTTGAGTTTTACGAAGAGGGATTCAGTGTTAGGAACTGTCTTGTTGATGGTAAAGAAACAGTCCTTGCTGATTATATTGCCGAGAACAATATTAATACCAAGCTTCCGCTTGTCGGTGATTATGCGGGGAGCGGTGTTAATGTTTCATCCATGTCCGTCGAAAACGGTGTTGTCAACTTCTACGCACCATTATTTAGCGGCATTAAATACAGAATGTCGATAAGCATTCCTGACTATGAACAAGCGTTTCAGGAACAATTGGCGGAACATACCGATACCGAACTTGTTTTTTCCTGCAATTGCATACTGAACTTCCTGTACGGTGGGTTGGAGGGGAAAAAGATCGGCATTTTTTCCGGACCGATTACCTTTGGGGAGATTGCATATCAACTTGTGAATCAAACATTAGTATATGTAACCGTAAAATAACGGCTTGCCATGAGCAATAAACAATTCAGGAGTGTGTCATCTTGAAAACTATTTTTGTCGTAGACGACAGTGACGTTAATCTTGTCAAAGCTAAAAGAGCGCTGGAGAATCATTACCGTATCAGAACGATGTCTTCCGCTGAAATGATGTTAAAAATTATCAGCAAAGTTGTTCCCGATATGATTCTGCTTGATATTGAAATGCCCGAAATGGACGGGTTTGCCGCGATCAAAGAACTTAAACGAAACGAGCAGACCAAAGACATTCCTGTCATGTTCCTGACGGCTTCAACGGATAATGAAATTGAAGCAAAGGGCTTGGAACTCGGCGCGGTTGACTTTGTCTCAAAACCTTTTTCGGAATCGGTTTTATTAAACCGCATCGCCCATCATCTCCATATTGAAGAGTTGCTAAAAAAACGTACAAAAAGACTGGAACGGCTTCAAAGCAGTATTTTAGAAGTCTTTGTCGACATGCTTCAAAGCCGTGATAAAGCCACAGGCGGGCATATTGAGAGGACTTCCGAGTACATTAAGCTTTTAATGGAGGCAATGATTAGCGAAGACGTTTATGCAGAGGATATGGTTGGATGGGATTTGGATATGCTAGTATCATCCGCCCGCCTTCATGATATCGGCAAGGTCGCGGTGGCGGATAATATCCTTAATAAACCCGGAAAATTAACAGATGAAGAATACCGTGAAATAAAGAAACACGCGTTGGAGGGAGAGCTAATCATTGACAGAATCATCGCCAAGTCAGGCGAGGAATCATTTCTGCGTCATGCCAGATTATTAGCGGGCTGTCATCATGAAAAGTGGGACGGGACAGGCTATCCGCGAGGGACTAAAGGCACGGAAACCCCCCTTGAGGGAAGGGTTATGGCAATTCCTGATGTATATGATGCGTTGGTCTCGGAGCGCCCGTATAAGAAACCATTTACCCACGAAGAAGCGGTGAAGATTATCGTAGGTGATGCAGGGAAGCATTTTGACCCTTTGATTGTAGATGTCTTTAGTAAAATTGAGGATAAATTCGCATCCGTAACACTCGGCGAAAAGGAGGGGGGATAAATTGCGCTTATATTTAAGAAAATTTTTGTTTGTTTCGGTGTTTCTATGTTTGTCGCTGTCATTATTATCGGGATGCGGCGAAAATGAATCCGGTGAAACTAAAAATACGGCTTTTACTTCGATTTATGATATTCCCGGGATTACGGAAGATGATATTCGAGCGGTTGACACGCTTCGTAATAAGTATGATTCGTTTACGTATGGCGCATTTGCAAGCACGGAGTCTTTTTATAATGAAAATGGCGAGTTCAGCGGATTTACCGCTCTTTTTTGTGAATGGCTCACGGAATTATTTGGAATAGAATTCATTCCTTCAATTCATGAATGGGAAGAACTTTATCCGTATATGACCGTTGATTTTACGGGTGACTTGACCGCCACGCCCAAGCGGACAGCCGAACTGGGTATCATTTTTTCAGACACAATCGCCAGCCGTTCAACCAAGTATTTCCGCGTTGCAAATAATCGGGCGATCTCAGATATTAGCATGACACGTCCGCTCAAATTAGCTTTCTTTGAAGGCAGTACTACTGCAAAAGCGGCAATTGAAAAGCTTGAAGAAGCTTCTATTCTTTATGAACCTTTTTATCTCAATGATTATGACTCAACTTACAAGATGTTAAAAAGCGGAGAGGTTGATGCATTCGTCCACGAATCGATTGCGGAAGCGGCTTTTATTGAAATGGGGGATATTGTTGTTGAAGATTTTTTCCCGTTTATTTTTGAACCTGTTTCTCTTTCGACGCAAAATCCGGAGTTAAAGCCGATCATCGATATCATCCAAAAAGCGCTCGCGGGCAACGCGAACCATCATTTGGCTGATTTATATGAACTTGGTATGATGGATTATACGCAATACAAGTTTATCAAACGGCTTGATGAACGGGAAGTCGCATATTTACATGATAACACGGCGGTAGCATACCTTGCTGAATTCGATAATTATCCCTTGAGTTTTTATAATGCCAATGAAAATGAATGGCAGGGCATTGCTTTTGATGTCCTTAAAGAAATAACCGCTTTGACAGGACTGACTTTTGAACCGATTCATGAACCGGGAATCAGTTTTTCCGAATTAATGCTCATGCTGGAAAATGGCGAGGGGTCGATGCTATCCGAACTTATCCGTAACAGTTCACGCGAAACCCGCTTCCTGTGGCCTAATAACAGCACATTACTTGATAACTATGTAGCGATAACGAAAACGCAAATGCCAAGTATCAGCCCACATAGAATTATGCAATATAGTGTCGGTATTCAGGAAGGGACGGCATATGCCGATTTATTTCACCATTGGTTTCCCGATCATCCGCATGTCACCGTATACGACGGTACGGATCCCGCGTTTAAAGGGTTAGAAAACGGTGATGTTGACATATTGTTTTACAGTATGAATAATCTTCTGACCGCCACGAATTATCATGAAAAACCCGGGTTCAAGGCGAATATTGTTTTTGATTATGTTTTTGCGTCCAGTTTCGGCTTTAATTTAAACGAAGAAATATTATGCTCTATTATTGATAAAGCAATGGGTGTTATTGATATTCAGACGATTAGCGGGGAATGGGGCAGAAGAACTTTTGATTACCGTTCAAAAATTGTCGAGTCCCAAAGACCGTGGCTGATTGGTGCGATTATTTTATTCGTAATCGTCATCACCCTTACATTCGTCTTATATCTAAGAACCCAAAACGCAGGAAAGCGGCTTGACATGCTGGTACAACAGCGTACCGCCGAACTTGATGTGTCAAGACAGGATTTAATCTCTGCTTTAAAAGAGGCGAAAGAAGCAAATGAAGCCAAATCAGCATTTCTCGCAACGATGTCACACGAAATTCGAACACCGATGAATGCTATTTTGGGGATTGCGCAAATTCAAATGCAGCACGGCGGCCTGCCTGACGCTTACATGGACGCACTTGAAAGGATTTATAATTCAGGAAGAAGTTTGCTCGGTATCATTAACGATATTCTTGATATGTCCAAAATTGAAACGGGTAAATTAGAATTAGTTTTAGAAGAATATGACGTTCCGAGCTTGATTAACGATGCGGTTGCGCTTAATATTGTCCGCATCGGGTCTAAAGCGATTGAATTTGAACTGGATATAGATGAAAACATGCCGTCAAGGCTTTATGGCGATGAACTGCGGCTAAAACAGGTCTTAAATAATTTGTTGTCGAACGCTATTAAATATACTGAGCAAGGAATGGTTAAACTGGCGGTAAGCCATGCCAGAGAAGATGATGAAGTATCGTTAAATTTCGTAATTGAGGACACGGGACAGGGTATGACCCTTGAAGATCGTGATTTGCTGTTCTCCGAATATTTAAGATTTAACACAAATATCAACCGTTCAAATGAAGGAACGGGGCTTGGGCTTTCTATCACTAAAAGGCTTGTGAATATGATGGACGGGACGATTTGGGCGGAAACCGAGTACGGTACCGGCAGTGTCTTTATGGTAACGGTTAAGCAGACCGCCGTCGAGTGTGATGCTATCGGTGCAGAACTTGCGAAACAACTTTGCAATTTTACATTCCGCGGTAGAAAGCAGTTTGCCGCACAGAATGTTACCCATGAATATATGCCGTATGGACGTGTGCTGGTCGTAGACGATGTGGACACGAACTTGTATGTCGCCAAGGGTTTAATGATACCGTATGCGCTTAATATTGAAACGGTTGAAAGCGGGTTCGCGGCAATCGACAAAGTAAACGACGGGGAAGTTTATGATATAATTTTTATGGATCATATGATGCCTAAAATGGACGGTATCGAGACCGTAAAGCGTCTTCGAGCCGCAGGGTATGTCGCTCCTATCGTTGCGCTGACTGCCAACGCCGTCGTCGGGCAGGCGGAAATGTTCATGAAAAACGGATTCGACTCTTTTATTTCAAAGCCGATTGACATTGTCCAATTGGATTCGGCGCTTAATAAGTATATCCGTGACCGAAAGCCGATTGAGGTCGTCGAAGAAGCAAGACGAAATAAACCTGACGAAAGTGCTATTATTCCTACATTCGAAGTGGATGAGGAGCTTTTGGCTATTTTCGCAAGAGATGCGAAGAAAGCGGTCGCTGTTATCGAAACTTTCTTTGCGAATATTGAGTCGGTATCAGATGATGATTACAGGCTTTATGCTGTAAATGTCCACGCGATGAAGAGCGCCCTTGCGAATATCGGCGAGCGTGAAGCGTCAGGTTTGGCCGGTTTATTGGAACAAGCAGGAAAGAAACATGATAAAGATGCGCTCTTGACGGGAACCCCGTCTTTTATAGAAAAACTGCAAGTAATTATTGAAAAAATCGAATCAAATCAAGCAGCTGATGAAATTTCGTTGGTTGATTCCGAACCTGCTGTTTTATGTGAGCAACTTAGGCATATTGTTAAGGCTTGCGATGATTTTGACGATTTGGCAATTGAAGCGGCGCTTGCGGCATTGAATGAGTTGGAATGGTCAAAAGAGACAAGAGAGTTGCTTGATAAAATAGCGGAACATGTTTTGCATAGTGATTTTGAGGAAGCTGCGGAGGAGGCGTCGGTTTATTGCGCGGGTGTTGTTGTGTGATGAAGTTCTAAATAAAAGAAGTGCCGCACAAACGGCACTTCCCACTAAGCTCAAATCACTCAAAACCCCTTTGCCGGGTTAATTCTATACAGAACCCTACCAACCTCTACGTCTCCTTACGCACTCATCGCAACAGCAATTTCGTCGTACATTACAGCATCTACTCTGATTATTGTTGAACCTATTATTGTAGCGATTATCATTATTGCAGCAATGTCGATTATCTCCGTAATTTTTGCGAGGTGTATCATGACAATTCCTCCGCGGTATATCATAACAATCGCGGCTTACTTCACAGCTTCTACCATAACCATAATTCATACCACCCTTCTCCGAGAATTTCATTCCCATCGGTTCACGCTCGGTGACTGCGGTCCCATAAGGAAGTGATTCATAGGGCGGTTGCTGATATACCTGTGTCACAGAGTGGTCTTTGACAGGTATCGGTGCTTGCTCATAGGTGTCCATAAACGGTGGCATACCGACCACTTGAACCTGTTCCGGCATCTGCGGCATATTGTTGCCGGTCATATCTGACAATTGCTGACCTCTTCCCCTTGCCGCTTCCTGCATCAGTCGATTCCAAGTCGCTTCATTAACTACGCCGGTTATCGGTAGCCCGAAAATACTTTGGAAGGTATAAATCGCATCTCTGGTCATATTCCCAAAAGAGCCGTCAACTGTCAGCATCCACAGACGCCCGGGATAACTGGGAGCTAAGGTATTAATCGCTTCCTGAACTAACCTGACGTTCGCGCCTGATGAGCCGACGCTTAAATTTCCGGGGAAAGTAGGGATTCCCGGTGTCGTTCCGCCACTGCTTCCGCTACACCCGTTAGCCCTGACATTCGCCGCTTCTTGCATCAGCCGATTCCAAGTCGCTTCATTCACAACGCCTGTAATCGGCATTCCGAAGACACTCTGGAAGCTAAAAATCGCATCCCTCGTCATATTCCCGAACGAACCGTCAACA
>WQST01000093.1 GCA_009787745.1 Lachnospiraceae bacterium | reverse complement strand
GCGTCCATTGAATAAATCAAATTCAAGGTTATCGCCTGACGGATAAAGGCGGAAGGATTTTTGCGGGAAGCGGCGGCTTCCGCCGCCGTGCAAACGGAATCTCATTGAATTATCGGTAAAACCAAGGCGTCCATCCTCGTCGAAATAATGGACGACAACCGAAGTACTGGAAGCGGTCTCACCGCGTAAATTCTTAAACATAAATATTCCGGTGTCAGGATTAAATAAGCTGTCCTGATCGGCAATGATTGAAATTGCCGGCATCCCGAAACGCTGACCGGGAGAGCCGTTATTAATATAATAAGAACCCGAAACGACCTTTGTTGCGACATGTTCATCATCAATTGCCGCGACTTTAATCGTCGTACCTTTGTATTTTCCGCTAAATAATTCCTCAATACGTTTCTCGTATTCAGCTTCTGTTTCTCTGTCATTCTTAATCGGCGGCCAAGAGTGATAATTTTCATCAGGAGTGGTGATTGTCAGCGGGGCAAGCACCGGCGGTTCATTAGAACGGTCGAATATCCGGATTGCTCCGTCATACTCAATCGCCGAACTTGAAACCGTCCCGACAGGACTGACAGGGTTACTGCCATCTAAGGTATAATAAATCTTGACATTACCTGCAAGGGTGGTATTCACCATTAACGCAAGTTCCTGCTGATAGAAACCCGATACGTGAGATAATGATATTTCCGCTTTCGTGAGCGGTCCCATCGCGATAACATTCGCGGCGGTTAAATCCGGCGAAAAACGAAGAATCCCACTAGGGTTATCAACGATATTGACGCGGTCAAAATCAACGATATTATTATAAGTATTAGTGAAATTAAGCCGTCTTAAGATTCTTTTAACCGACGGTTCGGGCGCAAGCGCTTCTTCGGGGAAAGCACCCGATTTTACATTTCCGTATGCCAGAAAGTCGATGATATTTTCGTCGCCGGGGCTGATTGATTCACCGAAGGTACCGCCGTAAAGAGCGATTACACCGCTTTTTCTTTTGGGAATAAAGTTATTCGCCGAGATGTTAATTTCGAATGGCAGTGCTTCGCCCGACGGGACGTCAGGGGAGGCATCCGTGGTGGGGCCGCCTTCGACGACGAAGAACGAACCGGGGTCGATCGAACCGCTTAATGATACAGTCCGCTCGCTTAAGACGGTTCCGTCGTCTTCGCCGACCACGACCGAATATCCGTTTAAATCAACAGTTTCATTGCCTGAATTATAAAGGATAACATAGCCGTTTAAGTAGGGGGCATAATTAGAACCGCTGAAATAACTGCCTGACATGTATGCTTCAAAAATCATCACAGGCGATTCTAATTGATTCGGCTCGCCGACATTGATAATTTGCCCGTCAAAGCTAATCATATCATGGGTATTGTTCTCGGGATTATTAGCCGCACCGCCGCCGCACCCCGTCAGGCTCACGAGAGCGCATAACAAAATATAAAATAATAACTTAGCTTTCATAATTTCCTCCATTTAAGACTTAATACCAACCCGTAACGGTCTGCGAAACACGTAAGAATAAAACGACGGGAAGATTTCCGTTACGCGTCCGTATTTCATCAATAAAATCCTTTTCGTTGACTTCATCGGTCAATGTAAGTTCGAATGTCAATTCAATAAGACTGCCTAAGTCGGTCGTCCGAATTTTTTCATGAATGACTTTACTGGTATACTTTTTGAAGATATCATCAAAAGCGTGGTGATAATTAAAATCCTCGGGAATCATAATTTTTAGAACCCGATGTGTTTGCTTGGGGGCGGCGAAATGAATGCGCTGCAATAAAAACATTACGACACAGATACACACCGTTAAGCTGAAAGCATAAAGCAGCAAACCAAGTCCGCCCGTTAAACCGATCGCCATACAAAAGAGGATATAAACAATATCTTTCGGGTCACTGGCGGCACTGCGGAAACGCAGGACGGCAAACGCGCCGCCTAAACTTAAGGCGCTGGCGAAGTTACTGCCGACCATGATGATAATAACAGAAACAATCGCGGGCATGATTACCAGTGTGAGGGCGTAACTTTGCAGGGGTATCCGGTCCTTATCGGCATACAGGTATGTAGCGCTGATCATCAGCCCGAAGAGGGTCATTGTCCCGAGAATCATAAAAAACCTTCCCAATGGGGGTAAACCGATTGCTGTCATTGTAAACATGTTTAAAAAATCGTCTAACATGATAATCCTCCTTTTGATTATGAATTAATACGCATATATATTGTTATCAAAGCTTTGTCTTGCCTTGAGCATATTTTTCTGATAGATGGCGCGGTACTTGGAAAAGCGGTTGGGGTATGCCTTTTCTGCCGCAAGTAAGTGTGCAAGCCAGATCGGCAGGGTATCGGGGGCTTTTATCTCCATAATAACCTGTGAAGGGTCAAGGAGCGGATCGCCGTAAGCACCCAGTTCCAGCTTTAAATCATGTGTCCGTCCGATAACATTTTTGTCAAATGAAATGCGTAACCCCTTATCATCACGCCCGCTGAACGCAACCCGGTCGTAGGCGATTAAAGCGGTTGGGCGCATATTCATGTGATACCTGTCAAGGATGGCCCTTATTTCTCTGATTACCTGTGAATTGTGATCGCCCTCAGAGTCAGCTAATTCGCCTGTTTTCATGAACTCGTAAGCTTCCGCTAAGGTCAGCTTAACGCGCCGTTTATCGCCGACGCCGTTAATTTTTTTCTTGATTTCGATGTAAATATTGTCAGTCAATTGCGGGTCGCCGTATGTCCTAAGCCTTAGCTTTTCCTTATAGCGTGAATTGGTGAAAGCTTCGCTGATCAGTTCATAATGCGGCGTATCATAGTATAATGAACGCAGACTGTATGTATCGCCGTCTTTACTAAAGACATCAGCGTCCATGCGCTCGCGCAAAATGGCGGTGATGTTCTCGTATTGCTTTAAGTCGATTAGGTATTTTTTTTCAAATCGGTGGAATACATCTATTCCCATATACACCCCTTGCAAACTGCTGATTTCCATTTTGAATAAAATAATAGCCGAACAAAACCGGTTTTCCCAGTTTTGTTCGGCATAATATATCAAATGAACTTATCTACATAATTTAATCCCATAATTTTCCCATTTACACAAAATATATCGACACACTTAAATTATATTGCATTATATGCTTTTTGGCAAGTGAAATGACAGTCGCTTTAGTATTTGGTAAATGCGTCTGCCAATGCTTCCACTTCACTCTTGGTATCACTGGTATAGGTGAAAACAAAACCGATTACCCGATTACCCTGTTTTCTGAGAACATAATCTTGATACATGCTCATACCGTAAGCTTCGATGACAGCAGTCATTTTTTGGAATGTATTACCTGCTAAAGTGGTATCTTGAATAGCGCTGACAGAAGTGACACCCATTTCGGTCAGTTGTTTGGCGGATGCTTCGAAATACTGCTCAATCGTCATATTGGAAAAAGTAAGTTTTTCTGACATAACGATAACATTAGGGTTATTTGTAACATGAGAAGCCATCATTTCATAAACGGTCGATAATAACGCATAATCAATTTTACCCTGAGCAACATTTTCATTATCAGCGGCAATCATTTCTTTGATATCAGCTTCGGTAGCCATTATGTAGCCTTCGGGTAAGGTGAACCTTAAGTCAAGGAATTTACTTTCAAATGAATTTTCGCTGAGGATCCCTTTTTCATACTTGTTATCATCGGAAGAGCATCCGATTAAGACGGTGACGCATAGGGTTACTGCCAGTAGCATGGATACAAGTTTTTTCATGTATTCTCCTTTTTCACAAAAATAATTCTGTAAGTTCTGACTATTATATCGTTCAACAGCTGAAAAAGCAAATAAAATTTTACGATAATGCAAATATTGCCCGGATATCGCGATATTGCAATTGTCATCCTGAGCGTTTACGATTACATTCGTTTAAAATTCTCAGCAGATTTTCGGCAGGTAAGCCGACTACATTAGTGTAATCACCGTCTATTCGGGCGATTAGCTTACTGCCTTCGCCTTGGATGGCATAGGAACCGGCTTTATCATAGGGTTCATCGGTATTGATATAGCTTTCGATTTGGGCGTTACTTAGGGGCTTGAATAAAACATTGGTTTTTACGCATTCTTCTATATATGTAACGTTGCAGTTTTCGATAAAAGCCACGCACAGACCTGTGTAAACGCTGTGCCATTTGCCTTCGAGGAGTTTGATCATATTGAAGGCATCTTCTTTACTTTCGGGTTTGCCTAATATTTTCCCATCAATATAGACGGTGGTATCGGCGGCGATGATGGTAGTGTCGCCGCTATTTACAGAAAGCCGGGAATTAACTGCCGCGGCGGCTTTCCGCTTGGCAATTATCGCCACATATTCCGAAGGCGGAAGTGATTCATCCAAATTTTCATCCGCATCAGTAGTAAAAACAGTAAACTCAATACCCAAGTTCCTAAGTATTTCGCTGCGCCGCGGTGATTTTGATGCCAGAATTATCATGATTTTCGTCCTTATTGTTTTTAATCGCTTATTTACAACTGTTCACACAGTTACTTTTGCGGAGTTGTCCTTCAACAATTTCCTCGCGTTGTTCGGCGCTACTATATCTTACGTAAATTACATATCGCATTCGGCATTACCTTCTTCCACAGTAGTATCCATTTCAATTGCAATACGTGAGCGAATATCCTCAATAGATGGTAATGATTTCTCATATTCTTGCGGTAGTGTTCCGAGTAATTTGTACTCAGTAACACCTATTGGCTTGGTCACATCCTTCAACGCGTACTCTGCTATCATCCCTCGTTTGTTTTTGCATAAAAGTATACCAATTGAAGGATTGTCACAATCCTTTTTAATAATGTCATCAACTGCCGAAAGGTAGAAGTTTAACTTTCCGGCATATTCTGGAAGAAAGTTTCCGGTTTTAAGTTCAATAACCACATAGCACCGAAGCTCAAGATGATAAAACAATAGGTCGATATAAAAATCCTCGCCCTCGATTTCTAAGTGATACTGATTACCGACAAAAGCAAAACCTTTTCCCAATTCTAATAGCAGTTTTGATATGTTTCGAACAAGTTCACTTTCTACTTCTCGCTCAATAACTTTACCTTTTACTGTAATAAAATCGAATATGTAAGGATCTTTGATTGTTTGGCGAGCAAGTTCTCCATGTGGCTCGGGAAGAAGTTTGGTATAGTTAGTTGTTTTTTTAGCAGCAATTTGCCGCATATACAAATTTGATTCAATTTGATGAACGAGCGTATCACGAGTCCATCCATTTTCGATAGTGCCGGTAATATACCACTTCCGCTCTGTCGAATCCTTAACTTTTTCCATTATGACAATGTTATGACGCCACGGCAATTTGTGCAACGCGCGTTGCACAAATTCCGCTTCAGGATATGTACTTGAAAATTTTGCCATATACTTCATGTTACGGATGGAAAATCCGGTTATATCAGGAAATGCCAACTTAATGTCACGTGCGAGATTTTCGATAAATTTGCTACCCCATGACTTATGTTTATTGATATGATTTCCTATATTCCAGTACAACATAATCATTTCATAGTTTGCGCTGATTACCGCTTGATATTGTGCTTTTCTTATTTGCTTCTTTATTTCATCAAGTATCCCGAAATAATCATCGTTATTCATCAGCATTATTATTATCTCCTGCCATTTGCATAATCATTTCTTTCAAACACATTTCCACAAATTCTTCCCATTCATCCTCGCGAACTAACTTGCGTTTGAGAATAAAAATCTGACGAATATTATACGTTCCCGCAGGAATAATATTTGCTTTTTCTTCAATATCGTTAAAAGTTAATGAAACAATGTGTTCATGAACAAATCCGAACCCATAGCCAACCGAAACAATCGGTGAACGCTAGAGTTCGGATTTGTCACAAAATAGCAGGGGATGAGGGATTCGAACCCCCGTGAACGGTTTTGGAGACCGTCATACTGCCACTGTATGAATCCCCTGTGGAGATTGATTGGCCGGTAATTTGGATGCCGAGATTCATTATATCTTACAGAGCTTGTGCTGTCAACTTTTTTGTAAAAAATCAAAAATGCTTGACACTTTTTAAAAATCTCCGCGACACCGTGACACGCGACCGATTAAACCAAGACTAAAACTATCGTATAAACCAGAGAGACCTGAAAGCTTTGAACTTTCAGGTCTCTCTGGTTGTGTAAAAGGGGAATTCATTTGGAATGAGTGAGTGTGTCAGCTCACTTATTAAAGTAATTATAATACAATAATCGGTGCTTGTATATAACTAAATTGCAAAAGAATAGCAATATATTAGCAAGTGATATAGTACGGGTTCTATTTGCTTATTCAGCATAATAAATCCCTGCAAAAACAAAGACACCAAGGTTTTTCAACCTGGATGCCTTCGCAAAGGGGAATTTGCCAATAAGCTTTGAGCGAGGGTTTGCTCAATTCTTATATTTAGTTTACACTGTCCGCGTTATTTTTTCTATAACTAATTTGCAAAATACTTGTAATATATTAGCAAATAAAGGGGCTTATTGTTATAGTTTTTGTAGAAGTTTACAAAAGAATGCCCATGAGGGTTATATTAAATACCATCAGGCTTACAAATTTTCAAAAAATTGCCGTATAGTTCAATTTCTAGTGTACATTTAGAAAATTTGTGGTAATATAATATTGTCGCTTTAGAGTGTGTTGGGGCTTATGCCGGCCTGAGCGCCTTTCGGCTCAGAATGACATATTGATTATTAGAAAGGACATGCTGAATGGATAAAGAACATGATAAAGAGTATCTGTTACGCTTAGTAGCGGATTATCGGCATCGGATAGATTCATATTTTCGGTATATTCCGTGGCTTATGGATAGAAAAGGCTTGAAACAATCGCGTATGTATGACGGCGACGGGATTGGCGGCGCGACAATTTCCGTTCCCGTATACGATTCAACACTTCTTAATTTCGTCAGGGGAATGCAGGATACGGGTCTGATGGATCGGAATTATCCTTATGTATATAGCAGATACGGTTTGCGCGATCATTTCGATGAGATTGAACGGATCATGAAATGCGAACTTAAAGATATAAATGTAATTTTCGGGATTATGTCGAAGTATGTTTTGGGCGGCATCTCGAAAGGGAAGCTTTGGACGGATGCCGTTGAAGAAGGCATTTTTTATCATTCTTTAGTAAGGATTAAAGAGATTTTGGATATGTATCCCTTAAGCGAAGAGTAGTATGAGTCGCGCAGAGCGCGACTTTTCATACGGCAGGTACTGGCAGGCATGGGTTTGGTGTGGCAAGTAATGGAGAAACTATGGGAGAAAAATCAGGACTGAAGAGGAATCATATTCTGGAATGTGCGCGTCAGGTTTTTGCGGAAAAGGGTTTCCGCGATGTAACGATGCAGGATATCGTTTTGGCATGTGACATCAGCCGCGGCGGTTTGTATTTACATTTTACCCGTGTCGATGAAATTTTTGCGGAAGTTATGAAGATGGATCAAGAGTCGGGGGACGACGGGGGGGCTTTGAGTTTACCCGAGCAGTCTACGCCGACCGATATTCTCGCACTTTTTATGAAAGAACAAAAAAAAGAGATTCTGCGCAAGAAAAATTCCTTATCAGTTGCTGTTTATGAATATTATTTTTATCTTAGTTCTAAGCAAATAAAAATCCCTGCGAAAGAAAATATCTTAAAGCAACAGTTTGAAACAGGGGTTTTGATACTTGAAAATTTGATTCGCGACGGGCTTGTAACAGGCGAGTTTTATTGTGAAGACCCTCGCGGAATGGCGTCGAATATCATGTATACATTGGAAGGGCTTAAAGTAACAGCCCGTACATTGGGGATTTCGGAAGCTTTGGTCGATAAGGAGTTGGTTTACATAGTGCAGAATATTGTGTTTGAGGAGTGAAACTTGGACCGCATTCCAAAGCAGTTTCGCGAACGCCAAGAACCGTAAATGGAGGAGAAAATTAAAGTAATGGAAAATGAGCGAATAGGGAATAATGTAAAACGAATTTACGTTGAAAAGAAGTCCCCATACGCGGCTAAAGCCGATGAGCTAAAGAAAGACATTACCCATTTCTTGGGTATTGAAGGAATTAATTCAGTCAGAATACTAATACGTTATGATATAGAAAACATTTCTGAAAAAGTCTACGAACAAGCCTGTCATATGATCTTTTCCGAACCGCCGCTGGATATTTTATATGAAGACAACCTTGATATTCCTGAAGGAAGCCGCATTTTTTGTGTGGAATACCTTCCGGGGCAGTTTGACCAGCGGGCTGATTCCGCCGCTCAATGTATCAAATTTCTCGATGAAAAAGAAGAAGCGGCCGTTAAGTCAGCTACAGCATATATAATAACAGGCGTTATTACTGATGAGGACTTTAACCGCATAAAATCATACCTGATTAATCCCGTTGATTCGCGCGAAACAGGCATGGAAAAACCGAAAACGCTCATTAGCGCATATGACGAAGCCCCCGATATCGGCATTTATGAAGGGTTTCGCGAAAAATCCGCAGAGACATTAGCGGAACTGTATGATTCATTGAATCTGGCCATGACGTTTAAGGATTTTTTGCATATCCACTGTTATTTTAAGGATGAAGAAGACCGTGACCCGACCGTGACCGAAATTCGCGTTCTTGACACATACTGGTCGGATCATTGCCGGCATACGACATTTTCGACCGAAT
>WQST01000092.1 GCA_009787745.1 Lachnospiraceae bacterium | reverse complement strand
AAGCAAGCTATATGCAAAGCCGCCGTACCGTTAGCACAAGCAACCGCATACCCCGCCCCCGTTATCTCACAAAGCTTCTTTTCAAGCGCCCTAATCTGCGGCCCGCAAGTCAAAAAATCACTCTTAAGAACCGCCACCACCGCGTCAATATCCGCATCATCAATATATTGACGCCCATAATGAATCTTACTATCCCGAACCGCACTTCCTCCGCATATCGCAGGCTTATCCATGTCAAAAACCCTTTCATAAAAAATCTAACGTTATTGTACCATGATTTTCGTTGTTTGAATAGGTAAACACAATTAAAAAGATTACAGCTAAAATTATGCACTCCAGAGGCACACCAGATACAAAAACGAGCCTCATTTTGAAGGCTCGCTTTCTTTTGAACTGCTATCGTCGTATCCGAAAAATGAATTAATTTTGTTTCCTTAATTTAGAAATTTCGGCTTTGGTTTCAGATAGACTCAAATTAGTCATTTCTTCCCTGCCATAAAGTAATGAATTTAACGATGATATTGTATCATTGCTTTCATTGTAGATAAAGCGTCCTTGCGGTCCACCTAAAATCGTATATGAGCCGTCATAATTTTTCCTTGCGAATATAAACCATTTTTCGTTAGAAGACATTAACGGATCGGTATCAAGATTAATCTCTCCTGCCTTTCCTGTCATTACTATTTCAATAGTATTCGAATCGGATATAACCCCATCTAATACCCTCGCCGAAAAAATAGTTAAGGGGATTACATTCCTATTTTCATTCTGCTGAGTTACTCCATTTGGTATAATTTCATTTGTTCTCGTAACGCCTATAA
Source organism: Lachnospiraceae bacterium (assembly GCA_009787745.1). GTDB lineage: Bacteria > Bacillota > Clostridia > Lachnospirales > Lachnospiraceae > UBA935. Next base: position 7,984 of record WQST01000092.1, on the reverse strand, counting down.
TCTCAATTAAGCCAATGAAATCGCTACTCTTTTCTAATTCGCCAATACTTTGGTAGGAATGTGCCCAACTAACTGATGAAGCAGAAAAAATTTCGTCCAAACTATGGTCTTCAACTTTTTTTGTACTGAATCCATATACAATTAATATTACCAAATTCACCATACATGCAACAATACTCAAAGCCAAAATCGCTTGCTTTACAGCACTTAATTTAATTTTTGTTTTCATGCTTTTCTCCTTACATTTATTGTTTAGTATAAATTATTTATAAGCGTCTGTTCGTTGCCAGTAGGGGCGTTAATTCTATAAATATCCCACCTGCTATTTGAATATCCATTCATTACCGCTACGACATTACTAGCCTTATCGGCAAGTCCAATCGCATGGCCAAATTCGTGAGATGCAACGGAAAGACGCTTATCAGCTGAATAGCCGGTCGTATAATGTTTATTCAAATAAAGATAAGATTTCGTTATGTTTGAACCTGTATAATTCCAACTTGCAAACCCATCCCAATCAACCAGACTGTTAGTTACAGCATCACAAACAATGTTAGCACTGGAATTAATGCCTGTAAAGTTTAAATTTACCTTTGTTGATGATGTCCATCTTGATGCAGCTGTTGAATATGCGGCACTTTCTGTCGATGCTATAGCCGAAGTATAACTGTACGTTATTGATGTTGAGGGCCACTTTACACCTGTATAATCTGCAAAAGCTACGATATTTAAAGATAATACTACTACTAAAATTAATAAAATTGATAAAAACTGCTTTTTCATTTAAAATCACACCTTTCTTATGATAGTAATTATGTAACTTTATTACCAATTGCTTTTATATAATCATATGACAACTCACCTCCTCACTATAGCATCAACAATCTGAAAAAACACCTCATACGACGACAGTTCCCCTTCAACCGGATAAACTCCGCCATCGGTTCCAATAATCTCCATCCAAGCAACCGATTCATCTTTTTTCCCATCAAACAAATAAACCGACATAATCCCCAAATCATTTAATCCTTGCTTAAGCACACCCCGATCTGCTTCGGAGATATTATAAACCTTCCCCCCATACCTAATAACCAATGTCGGAAAATCAACCTCAATCCTGACAAACCCCGATCCTGTCAAATACTCAAACACACACCCGTCAATCTGCCTTCGCGGGAAATCCTGATAATTCAGACACCGAGATTCCTGATCCAAACAAAATCCATGCATCAGGAAAAAAACCTCTGTTTTCGATTTCATATACAAATCATCAGCCGAAACTTCAAAAAAATCCAGAAACTCTCCCAATTTATTCTGATTTATCTCCGTACCATCAATATGATAGTACTGCATAAATTCTTCTAATGTAACTTGTCTCTTTTTTGTGTTTGACAAAATACTATAAATCATGGTTTCTAACCTATGCCGTGCTTACACGACCCCCACACAGCCCGCAAGAATGGCTTCTTTAAGTCATTCTTGCAGACTTAGACGTTAATCTCTCCATTTTATTTTATGTGATAACCTCACGAACCAGAACTGTCAGTCATCTACACTAATCGACACCGGTATAAAACTATAACCAATCTTTACATAAAATATCCTTAACAAACTTCCGCTTCGATTTACTCACAGGTAAGTTCGCATTTCCATTCATCTCAACACTATCATGCCGATATACAAGAATATAATGCTTATTGATCATAAATGATTTATGGATCCGTAAAAACACCTCCGTCATAACCTTAATTTTCTCTTCAATTAAATCAAGTTTTTCATAATAATAGAAAGTCTTATCCATACAGACAATACCCACTTTGCGCCCTTCACTATAAAAATAAATTATTTCTTTAATCGGAACAGAATAATAAAAGCCGTCATAAATAAAGTGGAAATTCTGCTTTGCCGTTTCTAACCGCTTAACTGCATCATCCATAACATTGGATAGTTCTCCATATTTAATCGGTTTTTGGAATAAATAAAAAGGATGTACTTGAAAAACCCGTTTTGAATAATGTTTTAGTGAAGACATGAAGATAATCATGGTTTCAGAACATAGCTTAGAAATCTGCGCCGCAATATATAAGCCGTCAATTGGTTTTTGCTCAATCTCTAAAAAAACTATTTGAAAATGACCGCATTCACCGATTTCATAAAGCAAATCATCTCCGCTCGTAAAAGGGAAAAGAACAATATTCTCATATTGATCCTCAATCCATCTGGAAAAAGTACGGCAAAACGAATTCAAAAAATCTTTATTCTCATCACAAACAGCAATTCGTAACATCCCCCTCGCTCCCCTCATTGTGACAACACAAGCACTCCCTACCGCTTGTCCCCTGAGCCGATCTAAAAAAATAACCGCCAAGCGGTTACTTTACTAATTCTACTGATTTTACTATTTCTCTCAATTCCGCTACACTAAGCCACTCATTATTATTATCCGAGCTATAAGCAAAACCTTCTGGTACCTTTTTCCCGGCTGTGTTAATCTTTTGTTTGTCATTCCAGATAACCTGCGGATAAACTATAAAATGCTTATCATATTCATAAGTTGACATCGAATCTTCAACGGTTATCATAATCTCATGAAGTTTTTCACCGGGGCGGATACCGATCTCGGGCATCTTACAACCCGGCAGCATCGCTTCGGCTAAATCAGTTATTTTAAACGAAGGAATCTTACTGATAAATGTCTCTCCGCCCGTCGCTTCATCTAATGCTTTAATGACCAACTCAACCCCTTCGGTTAAGCTAATCCAGAAACGCGTCATCCTGTTATCCGTGATCGGAAGTTCTGTTTTACCTTCTTTGATTAATCTATCGAATAGCGGTATAACTGAACCGCGGCTGCCTGCTACATTTCCATAACGAACAATCGAAAAATTGATATTTTTCGTTCCCGCATATGCGTTGGCGGCAACGAAAAGCTTATCGGAAACCAACTTCGTTCCGCCATAAAGATTTATCGGATTTACTGCTTTATCGGTTGATAAGGCAACAACTTTACTGACTTTTGTATCTAATGCAGCATCAATAATATTTTGGGCGCCGTGTATATTGGTTTTGATGGCTTCGTTCGGATTGTACTCACAAGCAGGAACCTGCTTCAAAGCTGCCGCGTGAATGACATAATCAACACCTTCAAATGCCCGTTTCAATCTATTTACATCACGAACATCGCCGATAAAAAAGCGCAAATGTTCAGAATATTCCGCGAACTCATTCGCCATAACAAAATGCTTATATTCATCGCGAGAATATATAATTATTTTTTTCGGGGAATAGTTAGTCAGAACATATCTGGTAAAACTCTTACCAAATGAACCTGTCCCCCCGGTAATTAAGATTGTTTTATTATCCAGCATAATTTCTCCTTGGTTTTCAAGATTATAGCATGATTTTTATTACATTGCAAATAAATTTTGGGATTCCGATGTGTTCCAATGTGTTGCGATTCCGGTGTGCTGAAATATTGAAAAAACCAAAAGTACTTGACAATCAGTAATTATGAACAATACATATCAATAATTTTCTTCTTAATCGACATTGCGTGTTCATATTCTTCATTGCTGAAAAAAAGAAATTCATAATGAGCAAAGTCCTTATATATCATCGTTTCATTTGTTTCAACAGGAACTAAGTGACTATCTTCTACAGACATAACTGAAAATTCCCAAGGATAAGTCCTAAATTCATAATAGAGAAGGCTATCTTGATATGCTTTAAGGTAATTATTTTTTCTTGTGAATACATAATATGACTTGCCTGTCCGCATTAAATTAAAATTTCCGCCCCTGTAATATTTGAGATAATCACAAAAACTCCCGTTTTCATATACAGCAATGAGTTCACCTACAAGTTTATTATCGCCTAAGTACACTTTATCAACACTAACAATGCTCTTAGAGCCAAAATATACATCATATCTTTCTCCTGTAAATGTAACTTTTGCAATAAAGTCTGCTCTTTTAATTTCCTCAATAATAAGCTCCTCATCTTCCCAAAAGGGGCGAGGTACTATTACTTCATATTCATCGCGCGGAATGGTTATGTCCGGATATTCATAGCTCATTCTGGTAGCAATTCCAGCAATTATCGAAATTGAAATCATTGCTATCATGAAAGAGCGTATTCGCCTATGAACTATACGACCTATCTTCGGAGCTACCGCAAAGAGAATAAGATAAACCTTATTCTTCCTACTAAGATAATGATTCTTAACCATCCGCAACATATTTCTGCGTAAATACCGAATAACATTTCTATAGAAAACATTTCCACGATTCATCTGAGCAATCGGAACGTGCAGAAGATATTCCAGACGTTGATATAAGGCAAATCTTTTAGCTTCTTCCGACAACTCCAAGTATTTGTCCGAAACAAGCGTTTCAATCATATCGGCATTATCAATTATATCATGATAAACACGGGAAAAAGAATCTTCACTCTTTATCCGGGTCGTAGAGTCAGAGTGATATACGACATGATAATATCTGCCCGGCAAAATCCCGATTCGCGTTACCTTTTGCAAAAGCCTGATAAGCAAATGAAAATCCTCATTCAAAACGCCTTCGGGAAAACGCTCATTTACCAGAAGCGACGACTTAATCAATTTCGTACAAAAAGAAGCATCCCCGCGATGCAAAAACAATTCACGGAAAAATTCGGCATTATCCACTACCGTCTCCTGCCTGGGCGGAAAACAAACATCCGGAAGTCGTTGACCCATCAAGTCAATTTCCACTCTTGATATTTGCGCAACCTCTAACTTTTCCCGAATGATAAAATCAATTAACTCGTCATACATTTGCGGTGCGATATAATCATCACTGTCGATAAAGCTTATATACTCACCTGTTGCGACGCTAATTCCATAGTTTCTCGCACTTGATGCACCTTTATTTTCCTGATCGTAAACTTTAATCCGCGAATCCGATTCCTTTAAGCGCCTAGCCAACTCACCGCTGCCATCAGTAGAACCATCATTAACTATAATAATTTCAAGATTCGCAAAAGTCTGCCGCATAACGGATGTGATGCATTTTTCCAAAAAGCGAACAGTATTATAAACAGGAATAATAACGCTGATTTTCTGCATAAACTTCCTCCTTTGAAAATAATCATAAACCGTAGGGAATTGCCACCTCGCACTTGCAGTCAAGCCCGCAATGACAAAGAGAGTACTACACAACACTCAAAGGGCCTTCTTCCGCAGGAACGATATCACTTCCCGCTAAAATATCCCTACAAATACGAACAAACTCACCCGCCGCTTTTTCGGCATTCCACAACTCTACAATAGTACGATAAGCATTACGCCCGATTTCCTCGCACAATTTAACATCACTAACCAACTTAAACATCGTATCACGCATATCTTCATAGTTATGATAAATAAACCCATTCTCACCATGCCGAATCAAATATTCGCTACCACCCGCCTGCGCACTGCCGACGACCGCTAAACCACTATTCATTGCTTCATTCATCACCGTTCCCCAACCCTCGCGATAATCACTGGTAAATGCGAAAATATGACATTTTTCCATTATTTCCCGAACCCGCCCCGGAGTTAACGCGCCATGAAAAGTAATTATATCAAGCAAGTTTTTTTCCGCCGCCAATTCTTTTATCTCTTCATCCATTTCCCCTGACCCAATCATCTGTAAATGAAATGATACCCCGGCTTTTCTCAAATCATCCGCCAATTTAATCATATCCTCGGGATGCTTTAAAGGGATAAAACGCGCACACCAGCAAATCTGAACCGTCGGTTCCGCTTTCTTATTTTGCCAAAGTTTTTCATCATATTCAATCATCACAGGGAAATAACCCCAGCGGTATTTTTTATCGGGAAACGCTTTAATCAATGAAAAATCACTTGCCACATATGACCCTGCACACAGTAAATAATATTTTCGCTTACGATGTCTGGTAAATTCAAAATACTTATGAATCAAACCGCGCGGAGATATCGCTCGCCACTTCCCCTCACGATAAATCCGCTCACTGATTTTGAAGGTCGGTTTATCTGCTGATATTCTCTTTTGCACGGCGTTATCTATTTCTTTATCTTCATACCAACCGGCCAGAAGGACATCACATCCGCTTATCAAAGTTATCACATTCTCTTTTTCCGCATAATACAAGCGAATATATCCCCTCTTTTCACCCTCCATATCCCAACCCATCTTTAAGCGTTCTTCTTCCATCGGGGTCGTCTGGATAAAAGTAAAACCTTCGCCAATCAGCGTAAACAGCGCATCACAAAAGGGCAGCTGATGATGATTGATGTAATTAGACAAAAAGGTGATTTTCACTTATTTGTTCCCTTTAATAATCTCTTTATAAATTTCCATCAGTTCCATAAAATTCAAAATCCGATTATGCCTTTTAAGCGCGCGTTTAGCCGCGGCTTCTCCGATTTCCTCAGCCGTTTCTCTATTCCAGGCGATCTGCACTGCTGCCGCAAGGTCAGAAATATTCCCCGGCTCATATAAAAGCCCATCCTTACAATCATTAATCAGGCAAGGTATACCGCCAACCGCCGCCGCCACGACAGGCATCCCCAGAAGCATCGCTTCACATAATGCATTCGGAGAGTTCTCGATAATGGACGGGCAAATAAAAACACTGCTCTTCAAAAACCTCTCCTTCATCATCTCTTCATCAAGCGGGCCCGTCATAATTACATTCTCTTCAAGCTGGTTTTTAAAAATCAATGACTTAATATATTTCCCATAAGACGATATCTTAACTTTTTTCTTTAACTTATTAATGACATCATATCGGGAACTTCCCAAAATATCATTTCCGGCGACATACAAACGCGCTTCAGGATATTTAAGCAAAATCTTCGGCATCGCTTTTAATAATAAGTGAAAACCTTTAATCGGATAATCGCCTTGGCTTAAGAAAATCGTATAAGGCTCACAATCATTACTGTTCCAACGCCCGCGATAAAAGCTTTCACGCATATTTTCATTAAGATGGTGATAAGCCGCGTTGGGATTAAGATATGACGTCGCTTCTTTATCAAAATTCGTCCGTCCCGATATATGATTTACCAACGAAAATAATTCTTTTTCATACACTGCGCGCTGTTCGAATTTCTGCTTTTGCTGAGTGATCGAATCATTTTTTACAATATCGCGAAATGTTTCGCTTTCAATTATCTCTGAAGGGATACCTTCCGTATATACATCGGCAATCTTTCCGCATAAACCTTGAATGCTTAAAAGGATGCGCCCCCGTCTGCCGCTTGCTCTCGCCATTGCCAAAGCATGGGGAAATTCACTGCCGAAAATATGAACGATATCAGGATTTGCATCTTGAAGGATAAATTGCATCAACTCTTCAAGTCCCGCATCATACTTTTCAGGCGTTGTAAGCTCTTCCCGGAACCCATAGCAAGTAGAATGCGCCGTATTAAACTTAATAACATTTTTGACATCAATATCTTTATACGAATCACTTTTTGCCTTAGCTTTTATTGCGTTTTGTGTTTCCCGATCATCGAAAGGGAAACATATCAGCAGTTCAATATCAGTATTTTCATCCTTCATGATATGATCATAAAGACCCGAAAGCCACCCTTCGCGATTACTGTAAGAAATATTGAGTTCACGTGCTATCTCCGGCAACATAATATTACAAAGCCATAAAACTTTCATTACTACCCTCCATTATTTATGATAAATTAATTTCCTGATCCGGTTATAAAAATCCGCCGTAAACTTACTGCGTGCCAACGCGGTACGGAGCGGCGCCAAGGTTAAAAACATTATCAGGCGATACCTCAAAATCTCCGTTTTTGACATGTACTTATTTACTATTTCCTTATGTTCACGTGCCGAGCGCCTGCGGTTTTCTTTCGTTTCCGAAAACCCCGCGCCTTCATAACCAACGATTAATAACGGCACATATAAAGCTTTAACCTTTTTATCCAAAAGACACCATAGGAAATGTTCATAATCAGCCC
>WQST01000091.1 GCA_009787745.1 Lachnospiraceae bacterium | reverse complement strand
TCGGCAACCCCACCAAGCACACCCTATCACCGCGGCTTCACAATACTTTAGCGGAAATGACGGGGATTAAGATGATTTACGCCGCTTTCCCCGTTCCGCAGGGAGGTGTTTCTAAGGCGATATACGGCGCTCATTCGTTAGGCATATCAGGGCTTAATGTCACGGCGCCATATAAAACCGAAGTTATTCCATATTTAAAGGCAATCACCCCAACGGCTGAAAGATTGGGAGTCGTTAACACATTGGTACGCGAAGAAGAGGGTTTTATCGGTCATAATACCGATAATATCGGTCTTTTTCGGGCGATCAAAAGTGAGGGTTACGAGATAAAAAGTTCGAATATCATCATTCTTGGAGCAGGGGCGGCGGCAAGGGCAGCCGCGTTTTTGTGTGCCGAAGAAGAAGCGAAAAGCATTTTTATCATCAACAGAACAAAAGAAAAAGCCTTGGCGATAGCTTCCGAGGTCAATCAAAAAATGAAAAAAGAATGCCTTAACGGAATGGGTATTAATGATTTAACCGCTTTGCCGAATGAGCGATTCATCGCGATTCAAAGCACAAGTTTAGGGATGCACCCTAATGAAGGGCAAGTGCTTATTGATGATAATTCTTTTTACGGGTACATCGAAGCAGGCTTTGATATGATCTATAATCCGCCTGAAACGCCCTTTATGAAAAAAATAAGCGAGGCGGGCGCATGTGCGGTAAATGGACTGAAAATGCTGATGTACCAAGGTATCGCCGCATTTGAGTTATGGCATCAAATTTCTGTTTCGGATGAACTCATCCCGGCAGTTTATCATAAGCTAAAAGAGAATTTACATGAAAAATAAACTCATTCTAATCGGCTTCATGGGAAGCGGAAAAACGACAGTAAGCGAATATTTGGCCCGGCATTATCAATGCGAAGTCCTTGATACGGATAAATGGATAGAACAAAAAGAAAGTCTGAAAGTATCGGAAATTTTCACGGCTCACGGAGAAGAATACTTTCGTAATCTTGAAACAAAGTGCCTGGAATTTTTAACCGATGAGGAAAAAGATATAATTATTGCCACAGGCGGCGGCTTACCGCTTCGCGAAGAAAATCGTCTTTTACTTAGGTCGATAGGCCAAATTATTTATCTGGAAGCATCAGCGGACGAAATTTTCACACGTTTAAAAGACGATAAATCGCGGCCTTTATTAAACACATCAAATCAACAGGAAAAAATAAATGAACTGATAAAAATCCGCCGCCCGATATACGGTAGCATCGCGAACCTAACTATTGAAACGGATGGAAAAACGTGTGAAGAAATATCCAAAGAAATAATTAGCGCACAAATAGGGAGATTTTATGCTAAACATCCTCGATAACGAAACAGTTGCCCTCGACGAAAATGACAACAGTGTCATAATTATTGATCAAACCAAATTACCGAATGATATTATTTTTTTGAAATTATCTACGGCGAAAGAAATATGGGAAGCAATTTATCGGCTTTCCGTCCGTGGTGCTCCGGCGATTGGAGTGACGGCGGCATTCGGCATTTATATTCTGGCAAAAGCGATAAATACCGACAATTTCCATGATTTTCACGCAGAATTTATTAAGCAAAAAGACTATTTAAATTCTTCCCGTCCGACGGCAGTTAATCTGTCATGGGCGCTTGCGCGGATGGAGAACGTCTTAAATAATAATAAAGAATTACCGATTTTGGCAATAAAAGAAGCTTTACGCCTTGAAGCGCATAAAATTAAAGCCGAAGACATCGAAGTCTGTCGCTTAATTGGTGAACATGGGCTGACGTTACTTAAACACGGCGATGGGATTCTGACGCATTGTAACGCAGGACAGCTGGCGGCATGTAAATACGGGACGGCAACGGCGCCGATTTATTTGGGGCAGGAGCGGGGTTATCGGTTCCGCGTTTTTGCCGATGAGACAAGACCGCTTTTGCAGGGAGCGCGCCTGACGGCATATGAGCTAGTGTCAAAGGGGGTGGATGTGACTTTGATATGCGATAATATGTCGGCGGCGGTGATGCAAAAAGGCTTGGTTCAAGCTGTTTTAGTCGGTTGTGACCGTGTCGCGGCAAATGGTGATGCGGCGAACAAGATTGGCACGGCGGTAGTTGCTGCGGTCGCCAGACATTATGGTGTTCCGTTTTATGTATGCGCCCCTGCTTCGACGATTGATTTTAGTACGAAAAGCGGTGAAGATATCCCGATAGAGGAACGTTTACCAAGCGAAATAACAGAAATGTGGTATCAAAAGCGGATGGCGCCGCCGGATGTTAAAGTATTTAACCCCTCGTTTGATGTTACCGGTCACGAACTGATAACAGCAATCATCACCGAACACGGAATAGCCAAACCGCCATTTACCGATTCATTACGGAAAATCCTGACATAAAATAATCGGTTTGATTTGTGTACCAATATAATGTATACTTAAATACATCTTCGCACTAATATTCATGCGATATACTGGGAGGTATAAAAATGAAGATTCTGATAATCAACGGCCCTAATTTGAATTTTTTAGGTATTCGCGAGAAAGACGTTTACGGAACGCAGGATTATAATTATCTGCTTAGTTTAATCGGTCAAAAAGGCGATGATTTAGATATTAAAGTTGAGGTTTTCCAATCAAACCATGAAGGTGCGATAATCGATAGGATTCAGGATTCCTATAATGACGGAACAGAAGGTTTAATCATCAATCCCGGTGCTTATGCGCATTACAGCTATGCTATCCGTGATGCTCTCGCCTCGGTCAGCATCCCGAAAGTCGAAGTCCATATCTCCAATATCATGGAGCGCGAAAATTTCCGCCGCGTATCTGTTACCGCTCCTGTCTGCGATTATAAGATTTATGGTGAGGGGTTAGAGGGATATTTACACGCAATTGACTATCTGGTTAATCCGAGTTAACGCAATCAATCCCCCCTCGTCATTCGAGCGAAGCGAAGAATCTTATTTTGGAACATAAAAGAGATTCTTCGCTTTGCTTTGAATGAAAGTATTACCAAATGCATAGCCGTGAATATAACCATTTGCAATAAATATCAATATTTTAAGTTGACACGTCCATATTTATAGTTTAAACTGGTAAAGAATTATAGGTATTTCAGGAGGATAACAAATGATATCAGCGGGTGATTTCAGAAATGGCCTGACGATTGAGTATGAAAACAGCGTCTACCAGATCATCGATTTTCAACATGTAAAACCGGGTAAAGGCGCCGCCTTTGTCAGAACTAAACTAAAAAATATCATCAATGGCGGGGTTGTTGAAAAGACATTCAGACCAACAGAAAAGTATCCCCAAGCACGTATCGATAGAAAAGATATGCAATACTTATATAATGACGGTGATTTATATCATTTTATGGATGTTTCATCATACGACCAAATCAGCCTTAATGAAGAATCAATTGGCGATTCATTGAAATTCGTTAAAGAAAACGAAATGGTTAAGGTATGTAGCCATAATGGCAATGTATTTGCGATTGATGCACCGTTATCAGTAGAGTTATTAATCACAGAAACCGAGCCGGGCTTTAAAGGCGACACGGCGACAGGTGCAACGAAACCCTGTATAGTTGAAACAGGCGCAACCGTTTATGTTCCGTTGTTCGTAGAGCAGGGAGATGTGATTAAGATCGACACCCGCACGGGTGAGTATTTATCCCGCGCTTAATGTTTGATGGATGCATATTTATTAGTCAATGCTTGTAAGGCAATGGAATAACTTCCGTTGCTTTTTTTATACACAGAGCCGTTTAGAAACTATTTCGCTATGGCTTGATTCAATCAAATGAAAGAGGAAAACTAATGAATTATAGTGAATATTTAGAAATTATCAAAGAAGAAGTAGAGAAACAGTTGGGTGATGATTATAAGGTATCAATCTCAAAAGTGCAAAAAAATAACGGTATTGTTCTAAGCGGTATTTTGATTTCTGACGCGAAGAGTAATTTATCCCCCGTTTTTTATTTAAACGACCAGTTCAATGCAGAAAAAAACACAGAAGACATAACCATCCGCGAAACAGTCGGTGATATTATTCGGGTTTATTTTGATCATTATCCCAATTCTCAAAAGGAAGTGGAATTTTTTAAATCATATCAAAATATGAAAGAGAGAATATTATATCGCTTAGTAAACTACAAAAAAAACCAAGAACTGTTAAAGCAAATTCCATATAAGCGCTTTCATGACCTCGCGATGGTTTTTTACTGTGATATTGAAAATGGCTTTTTTGAAAACGGGACAATCTTAATTTATAATTCGCACTTAGAGTCGTGGAATATCTCACAGGAGGAAATCTATAATGATGCAATTATTAATACACCGCGCCAAAATCCTGCGAAATTGCAAACAATGGCTGATGTGATGCAAGAGATATTAGAAGCAAAAATTGAATTAAATTATGGCGATAATAAGGAAGTCAAGAAGCTGACACAAGAGTTCTTTGCCAAAGAATATCAAGAAATCATGGAAAAAAGCTTTATGCAGGACAAAAAGCGCTATAAAATGTATGTTGCAGGAAATGAGCAGAAGTTATACGGAGCGGCGGTAATGCTTTATCCCGATTTTCTTAAACGCTTTGCCGAACAAATTGATTCAGACTTTTGCATTTTTCCGAGTTCCGTTCATGAAATAATCCTGGCGCCTGTTAAAAAGGATTATAACCCGTCAGAACTGCTGGGTATGGTTTGCGATATTAATTCAAATCAAGTTGCGCCTGAGGAGGTTTTAGCGGATTCAATTTACTATTATAACAGAGAGTCGGATTCGATTGAAATAATTTCTTAATATTTCAAATTCATAATGTCATTCTGAACGAAGTGAAGAATTTTACGGTGAAGATATGGACAAGACTCTTTGCTGACGGCTCAGAATGACATATTGGATTTTATCGGGGCAGTAACTAAATTTCAAAAAGTGGGTAGACAATACAAAATAATTATGTTATTATAATCAAAGTGATGTAATAATTTCGTAACATTTGGTTCGGAAAGCAGTATTGATTAAGCACTCGTAGTCTAATGGATAGAATGGAGGCCTCCGACGCCTTAGATGTAGGTTCGATTCCTACCGGGTGCAGTGTATGAAGAGTTTATCTAAATCGGCGAAGTACGCCGATTAAGATAAACTAGTCCCGCTTCGCGGGCGCTCTTCATACGGGAAGAATGACGTAGTCATTCTTCCTGAAGGGGTTTAGGATATGTAGGAGTGAAATGATTCAGCGTTGAATTTTATGACGTGGGGTATATATGTTGGATTCTGGTTTTAAGAAAATTATTAATAGGTTAGCGGATTTAATACTTGCGCATACGAAAGTGATCATGCCGATAGTTTTGTTGGTCTGTGTTCTTTTGACTGTTGTTATTGCGATAAATGCCAGAGAGCGGGCGAATAACAGACCGGAAATACCGCAGTCAGAATTGGTCGTTGAAGACAATGAATTGCCTGATTCGGTCACGATTCCCGAACTTCCGTTATTGCTTAATGAATTTCCCGAAGTGAATAAATTGATTAATGAGTATTATGATGCGTTGACCATCGGTGATGTTGAAATAGTCTCGGCGCTGAATCCCAATCTTGGTGAATTAGAGTTAATCAGAATCGAGGAGTTGGCTAGATTTATTGATTATTATGAAACTATTGATGTTTATACAAAAGAAGGCATGACGGAAAACAGTTATGTTGTTTATGTTTGTGCTTGGGTAAAATTTAAAGAAAATGATGCCTATATACCGGGTATGCAATCGTATTATGTGATGCCTGATGAAAGCGGTCAATTAGTAATTAAAAGAATTCAGGTTGATGATGTTATTTATGATTATGCGGGAACGGTCAGCCTTCAAGACAATTTAATTGATCTCCATAATAAGATTGTGGTTGAGTTTAATGATATGATTGCCGAAGACATTGTGTTAGAAGAGTATCTCGCCTATATGACAGCCAAAATCAACGAAAATGTGGGCGTAGTTTTGGCACAAATACAACAGCCTAATATTACTGCCGATCAAATAAGAAATGATTTAAACGAAGAAGATGATAATACCGAAAACAATGATAATGCACAATCCGTTACGACGATTATGTTGGCGCGGGCCAAGGACGTCGTCAATATTCGCAGTTCAGATTCCGAAACAGCTGATCGCCTTGACAGAGCGATAGTCGGGCAGGAGTTTACGGTTCTTGAACAAAAAGGTAATGGTTGGAGCAGGATTAAATATAATGACCGTGATGCATATATCAAAAGTGAGTTTTTAGAAATTATCAGCGAGATTGGCGGCAGTGACTCTTCGGCATCCAATATAATCGGAAAGGTCAAAGTATCGAGTAGCAGTGTTCGGGTACGCGGTACAGCAAGTACCACGGGCGCTGTATTAGGTACCGTGCAAAGCGGTCAACGATTTGATTTAATCGAAGAATCAAACGGATGGTCGAAAATTCTTTATAATAATCAATTCGGTTTTATTCGCTCTGATTTGGTTGAACGTGAATAGGCGCCAATATAATAAAACCTTCTATGTTCAAAGCAATTCTCCTTTTCATTAAAGCTACAAAATCACCGCACTTTCATCAATCCGTCGCACAACACCATAAGTATAGGTTTCAAAATATTTTTCCCAAAACTTGGAACCTAATGGATTAATACTTTCAAAATCTACGCCAAGCCTGGTATAGTTCTGAGTTTTTAATTTTTGCAATAGCAAATTCAAAAGGTTTTGGCCGATACCTTTTCCCCGGTGTTCGGGTAGGCAATATAAACCTGTACAATGTAAATACCCTGGTGTATCTTGTATAAAAGTTTCGCCACCACATTCTGCCTTGATATATGCAACAATTTGTCCCTCTTTTCTTGCGACAAAATAAATCGGTTTAAACTCATGATAATCTTTCAGAAATTTTTCCTCACGACAAGATTCTCGGTACATAAAGAACGGACTATCAATATAATCACTAACATGTAAATTATCAAGCGGTAAAATATTTAAAATATTTTCCGGCTCAAGTTCGGAAAGTATATATTCATTACATAAAGGTGCAATAATTTCATCAATATCGCGAATCGCATCAACTGTTCGTTTTCCAAAACCATATTTGAAAAACAACGATTGCCCCATAGTATCATGAGCATACAGACATATTCCGTGACTGCCAATACCTCGGCTGACCCACTTGGCGGCGGCTGCCTGATATAACCCGGCATATATTTTTGTGCGGTTTTCAGGAATAGTCCCATTTGCACCCATTGGCGAAAAAACATGGCGTAGCCCCGGTATACTCCATGCGTCATCCCAGGGATTCCGGCAACACAAAAATCCAAGCATCGTATTGCCATCAAAAGCGGCAACACCGAAATTGTTTTCGGCAAACGGCATTAAATCCGGAGTCGTTTTTATGGGTGGTAGCGTAGGTATAAACCCACGCTGGGTTTCGTAATTTTGCTTTGCTATTTTTGCCGCTTGTTCGATATGAGCAACAGTAAAATCAATTATTTGCATTTGCCTATCCCTTCCGTGCCACTACACATAATTCCTTATTTTTTTCACAATAATTACAACCCGCCATATCACCATAAAAGTTATCAATTTTAAAACCCGCCGTGGATAAGTTTTGTGACAGCTCATCTTTGGTGAATGTATGCTCCCAAATGTTGATATACCTTACATCATGGTTTGTGATAATTATATGTTGGTCACAGAAGGTGTTCTGTTCATCATATCTATAAAAAGAATTAAGGCATAAATGAGGCTTGCCGCTGAAAAAACCGCTCTCTGCGTATTCCCAACTTTTATATTCATGGCGTTCTGAATATTGATATGGCGTATATATATCAAATATCAATATTCCATTTGGCTTTAGTGCCGTATAGATTTTTTCAAGCAATAAAGCTCTGTTCTTTGTTGAGAGTACGCCAAAATCATAATAAATCAGCGTTATAATATCAAATTGTCTTTCAAAATCCATAGTAAGGTAGTCACGGTGATGAAAGGTGATTGGTAAATTTTTCTCCCTAGCGGAATTTCTCGCATAGGTTATCGAGCGTTCGGAAAAATCCATACCCGTCACATTATACCCGATATGGTAAAATTCTTCCGCAAAAATGCCTGCTCCGCACCCTAAGTCAAGTAAATTACGATACTCAGTTCCCGGAGCAAGCGTTCCGATCCACTTAACAATTTTTTGGACAGTTGAGTGTTTTCTGGTGGCAGCATCAGTTTCGGGGTTTATATGACATTCTAGCATACCTTTTGAAATATGTTCATCTGTCCAAAGTTCCATTGTACCACTCTCGTAAAGAGCGGGTCTTTTAGCTATTTCCATTATCTTTGTAATCATAAATGGTTCTCCTTTTTTTACCAAGTATAAGACTACTCCTTTTTACCTCATACGCGACTATGAACATATAAAAAGTCGTTATGGAAATTACCATAACGACCACAGGGCGAACGGATGTATTGGCCTTATACCAATATCAAATAAGGAAATGTCCGGAGGTAATTTTGCAAAATGCTATACGGTTTTGGTTAAATGCTAATCTGATAATCATTGTTTACCTCCTTTCTTAATCAGAGTTGATAGTTACAAATCAAAGACTACTATATTTTTTCACATTTGTCAATAATTTTTTCCGCTTTAGCGCTTTCGCTGAAAATTGACCAAAAAAATCCCGTCTTTCGTAGTTAGCACCATTAATCTTTAGGAGATAAAAATAAAAAATCCCTTTCCAAATGCCTAAAAATAAGGCTTTTTTTATTGCATAAACACTTGCAAAATATATTTTTCTGTGTTATACTTAATGGTGCTAGTGGTGATATGTGAATGGAGGACGAAATGGCTTATTTTTTGAAAAAAACAACACTCAAAGGAAGAACATATATTTCTAT
>WQST01000090.1 GCA_009787745.1 Lachnospiraceae bacterium | reverse complement strand
CAAACCTAAGAAAGTATCACGCAGGCAATCGTAACCGTCGGGTGAAAAATTCGATGCCATGAATTGAAAGCCGAACTCTTCATAAAAGAGGTCATACTCAATAATACCGTTTTCGGTATCGTAATCGGAACCTGAACAATAAAGGCTCATCTGGAAATTCTGGTTGTCGATATTAATATGATGGAAAGAAAATTCACAATAATTAAAAATGCTCAGATTACGGGGGCGAGCGCTGTCATTTTTGATTTTTACATCCCATAGAAGAGTGGCTTCGCCGCGCGGAATAGTCATTCGCTGTGAGCTAATCAGCCCGTCATATTCGCATTCATAGACAGTATAAGACATCCCGTGACGACAGGAATATTTCGCTTTATCAAGCGGTTTCCCGACAGGCTGCCAAGAAATACTGTGATAATCGGAACTCTCATTGTCTCTGATGTATACATATTTGCCCGGGCGATCCATCGGGACACCGTTTCCCCTGAAACGGGTGACGCGGTGATATTCGGGAGTCTGATGAAACATATAGCCGCCTGCGGTATGATTAAGAACTGCACAAGTCTCTTCAACCCCTAAATAATTCGTCCATGAGGTCGGTAAGTCAACACGATCGATAACATACTCTCTGTTTTTATTGTCAAAATATCCGTACTTCATTTTATCCTCCATGCTTATAAACATGTGAAATTTTAGTAATTCTTGGCCTGCGTTTTGCAGGTTTAGAATTTTCTTCACGTTCCTATTTAGATAGAACGAGGGACGCATTGTCCCTCGTTCCATTTTATCATATTAATCAACTATTTTATATACTAAATTAATTTCCTTTAAATTCTGCTAATTGAGCCTGAGCTGAATCTAATACATCTTGTAAACCGACGGCGCGTAATTCATCCATGAAGCTATCATATTCTGCGGGGGATAAAGCACCGCTTCCTAACGGAACTGCATATCTGTCAATAACGGCGATACATGCGGAGAAAGCTGCTTCTACCGAAGAATTATCGAATAAGCCGATACCGAATCCTGTTGCACCGTCATTGAAGCTCTTCATTTTAACAAATTCCTGTCCTGTCGGGTCGATATCACCGCTGGGGATAGCGGGGGTAGCGCAAGCTGCGATACCATAGCGCCAAGGAGCCCATCCTGCCCGGTCGTCTAAGTAGAAAATCATTCCGTCTCTGACTTCATAGTTAACGCCTTCAACACCTGCGACAACCAAGTTACAGATAACAGGGTCGGTAGCTAAAAGACCTAAGAAAGTAACTGCTTCTGCTACGAATCTGGTGCCTGCGCTAACAGCAAGACCTGAACCCATTGCGGTTTCGGTGGTGGCGATAGGTGTTTTCCATGTCGGAGCCCATGCCATTTCAATAGTTGTGCCTTGCGCATCAGTAGCGGCGGCGGCAAGGACATTTTCCTGTCCCGGTACATAAACTTGTGAAGTAATCAGGAAATCACCTGAAGTTTGACGGTTAGCAAAGGTAGTGCTGGCAAGGTCGCCCGGATTGCCTTGGTCGGGATCAACATAACCTGCATCATAGTAACCGTGCATTGTGTTGATGAAATCTTTGTAAGTAGGGCTTTCATAACGGCTGGAGATTTTTTCATCGGTTGAACTAGGATTGGAATTATTGAAAATAAGTCCTAAAGGCCCTGTTGTTCCGCCGTAGAAAACGATGTGGTTAAGAGCGCGATCCCAAACTTCCGCTTCAACGTTAAGGGGATATTTACCCGGGTTAGCTTCTTTGTAAGCCGCTAAGAGGGGTTCCCATGAAGCTAAATCATCAGCATTGAAATCAGCCATTGTAAAGCCAAGTTCTTCAAGAGCTGTTTTGTTAACGATGAAACCTAACTGAGTAACAGAGTCTTTTTCAATGATGTAGCCATAAAGACCTGTTCCGCTGGGCCCCGGAACGCGAGCCGCATCGACGATGCCATCAGCGGTGGCGGTATAAAGATCGGGAGCGAACTTGTTGATCAGGTGATCATTAGGGTCGTCTAAACGAAGATATTGACCTGTTCTTGCACCTGCATCATAGTTTAAGTCGCCTGACCAGCTGAATGCGGGAATGATATCAGCGGTTGAACCTGTTTGAAGATCCATATTGAAATCATCAAATGACCAAGCAACGCCTGATGTACGGAATTTTACGGTGAAATCGTAACCAAGTTCTGCTAATCTGGCATTAACAGCATCGGTAACAGTTGCAATACCGTTAGCGGTTGTTTCGCCGCTGGGCATGAACATAAATTCGATTTCCGCACCCGGTGTGAAGTCAGAAGACTCGACGGTCGCCGCGGGAGTTGTTGTGTCGCTTGAACTGCTGCTGCTGCTTGATGTGTCAGTCGTTGTGGTTGTTCCCGATGTTGTAGAACCTGATGGTGCGGGGTCATTTTTAGAACCACAAGCTGCTAATGATAAGGTCATAACGACAGCCAATAACAGGGATAGTGCTTTTTTCATAAATTTTTCCTCCTATAAAAAATGGTTGAGTTTATTGTAAAACAGCAATTGCTGTAATTACCTGAATAAGGTATGTCATTCTGAGCCTAAGCGAAGGTTCTAACGTTCATTAGAGTAAAACTTCGATTCTTTGCCTGCGGCTCAGAATGACGGGGGTCAACGATATTTTTCTTCACATTACCCCTTAACCGAACCGACGGTTAAGCCTGCTACTATGTAGCGTTGGAAGAATGGGTAGGCGAAGGCGATCGGGATAACGATGATTACACATAATGCCATTCGTAAGTTCTCACTGGGCATATTGCGGATTTCCGCTCCCGCCCTGCCTGAGTTGGCGGCCATCAGCCGCGCTGTCGTCTGGAGTTTGACCAGAAGATATTGCAGGGGAACAAGTTTATCATCTGTTATGTATAACTGCGGAATGAACCATTCATTCCAGTATGCCAGCATGTTAAGTAAAGCTATCGTCGCAATACCGGGTTTGGCAATCGGCGTAACGATTCCGAATAATGTCCTAAATTCACCCGCACCGTCCACGCGGGCCGCTTCGATAAGTTCAAAAGGAATACTTGACTGGAAGAAGCTTCGCATTACGATGATATTAAAAGGGTTTACCAGCATCGGAATGATTAAAGCCCAGTAATTATTGCTCATTCCCAATAAGTTCTTACATACTACTACTGTCGGAACAAGGCCGCCGCCGAACAGCATCGTGAAGAAGCTGACGAAGGTAAAGAAGCGGCGGAATTTGTAATCGGGGCGGAATATCGCGTATGAAAACAGGACGCAGATAAGTACCGATGTTGCGGTTCCGACCAAGGTGACGAAAACGCTGTTATATAATGATATCCATAGCTGCCTTCCCAGAATAATGACACTTTGATATGCTTCAATCGACCATTTTTCAGGAAGAAATGAATATCCGTTAGCTAAAATGCTTGCTTCACTCGTTAATGAAATGATGGTGATGAAAATGAAGGGAATGATACAAAGCAAGGCGAATCCGCCGACGACGAAGTGCATGATGACCTGCCCCGTCGTGCCGACACTGGTGAGGCGATTTGTTTCCGCTATTTTTTTCCTTTTTATACTCTTACTATTAGCCACTTTAATCTCCTTATCAATTTCATTATGTTCAGGGTGACGTATCGGCATACTAGAATAATGCGCTATCGTTATCAACTTTTCTAACAATTGTATTGGCTGTGATGATACAGATAAAACCAATGCAGTTCTGGAAGAAACTGACTGCTGTCGACTGCCCTAAGTTAACGGAAGTCCTTAGCAAGCGGTAAACAAAGGTGTCAATAACCTCAACTGCGTTTGACACGCCGCCGCCGCCGCCGTCAATCGGCAAGGACCAGAACTGTCCGAAGTCGGCATTGAAAATTCGTCCGATGTTCATGATGAATAAGATGATGATAATCGTCCGCATATTGGGAAGGGTGACATGGAGAACTTGCTGCCACTTGCTCGCCCCGTCAATCGATGCAGCTTCATACTGGGTCGCATCAATTCCCGTAATCGCCGCCAGATAAAGAATGGTAGAATATCCTGTCATCTTCCAAACATTCGAGAAGATGATTATAAACGGCCACGGTTCCGATTGCTGGTAGAAATCTCTTATTCCGAACCAAGAAGGATCAAGAAGTCCGTGCTTGGTGGAAATCAGCGCCATCAGGAAGTAACTGACGACGACCCAAGATATGAAGTAAGGGAAGAACATCAAGGTTTGGTATAATCTTGAGAAAAACTTTTTGGATATTTCGGTGAGTATAATTGCGAAACTTACCGAAATCAAAATGCCCAGAACAATAAAGGTTGCGTTGTAGGCGATTGTATTTCTGATCATCTTAGATGTCATGGGATTTCCAAAGAGAAGTTGAAAATTCTGAAAGCCGATCCAATCACGGGCAAAAATATCGGCTATGTAACCGTGATCTCTTACATAGGTTAAATCCGGAAGCTTATAGTTCTTAAAAGCCATTACGATACCAAACATTGGTACGTAACGGAGCATAACCAGCCAGATGAGACCTGGCAAGACCATCAGGGTGAGGGCGAAGGTCGTTTTGCTGTTTTTTATCTTATTTAACAGACTGTTGGGGTTTCTTTCTTCCATTTGGCTCTTGCCTCCCAGAAATTAGATGAATTGTATTTGTTACTTTAGTTTTTACTGTTTTAATTTTATAAAAAATGAGCCTGTTTGGTCAATGTCTCAGGTTGTGGGTTTTTGGATAGTTTTGTCATGTAATTAAGACGTGTTATTTAGCGTGTTTTTTTACATATAGTCGGTTGATTTTTACACGTCTTTATGGTATAATATAACACAGTACACCGAAAGGAATGTTCTTATGTATCGAAAAATTATCAAATTTTTAAAAAATTGGAAAGACAACCCTAATCGCAAACCGCTTATTTTAAAGGGCGCGAGACAAGTCGGAAAAACCTACTCTATTCTGGAATTTGGTCGCGAGCATTACGAGAATGTCGCATATTTTAACTTTGAACGAAATGAGAAATTAAAAGAAATATTTAACGAGAATTTAAGTCCTTCATACCTCATACCGCTGCTTTCCCATTCTTCGGGACAAACGATAATCAAAGAAAAGACGTTAATTGTTTTTGATGAGATCCAAACCTGTGAAAAAGCACTTACCTCATTAAAATACTTTTGCGAGGAAGCAGCGGATTACCATATTATAGTTGCAGGTAGCTTGCTGGGTATTGCTGTAAACCGACAGGAGTTCTCATTCCCTGTTGGCAAGGTGAATATGAAAACCATGTATCCGATGGACATGGAGGAGTTTCTAATTGCGATGAATCAAGAAAAAATGGTAATAAGAATCAGGGAATGCTTCGAAACAAACTCGCCGATGCCGTCTATTATGCATGATTCAGCGCTTTCATATTACCGCCAATATCTCGTCGTTGGCGGTATGCCTGAATGTGTGCGGCAATTTTCTGAAACAGGTGATTATATTCTGGTTCGTGATATTCAAGCAACAATTCTTGCTAATTATCTTGATGATATGAGTAAATATAATCCACAGAATGAAATAAAGAAAACGCGTTTAACCTATAATAGCATAACTGCGCAATTATCAAAAACGAACACGCGCTTTCAATATAAGCTTATCAAAAAAGGCGGACGTGCCGCCGACTTCGAAAATGCTATTGAATGGCTTGAATTATCAGGTATAATTTCACAAGTTTATAAAGCTGAACATCCTCTTAAGCCGCTTGATGATAATAAAGATATTGATGCATTTAAGATTTACATCTCTGATTTAGGGCTTCTTTGTGCCAAAAAAGAATTAGTTGTTTCGGATATTATTTATATGTCCGATGCTCTTTTAAATTTTAAAGGCGGGTTAGCAGAAAATTATGTTAATGTACATCTAACGATAAATGGCTATACCACTTATTACTGGGAGTCTAACCGCGGCGCAGAAATAGATTTTTTAATCCAACGTGATGGCGAAATTATCCCGATAGAGGTAAAAAGCGCGGATAATACTCAAGCCAAAAGCTTAAAATTTTATATTGAAAACTATAAACCTCCATATGCAATTAAATTGTCTACGAAGAATTTCGGCTTTGCTGACGGGAAGAAGATAGTGCCGCTTTATGCTGTGTTTTGTGTTTAATCATTAAGGTGACGTCAATTTACCAAATTGTTGTAATGAGAGGTGTGCAATTAACCACTACTTAACCCGCGCCCCAAACGGCATCAAAGCAAGTTTCGCAATCTTAAAACACTGTAACCCAAACGGTATTCCGATAATTGTAATGCACAAAAGCAACCCATTAACAGCGGCACATATCGCCAATGGGATACCGCTAATAATAATCCATAAAATATTAGCAATCAGCGATGGCGTACCGCCGCCATATTCAACTTCTTTGCCAAAAGGAGCAAAAGCCAGCGAAGCAAACTTAAAACACTGCCGCCCAATCGGAATCCCGATAATCGTAATGCACCATAAAAGCCCCATCAATAACCAAACTAATGCCTGCCATAATCCCCCGCATAAAATCCAGATAATGTTACCCAAACAACTCATCTTAAGCTCCTCCTGTTACTTACTCAATTATTTCTACATCTGTCAATTCCGCGTCCGCTTTCTCTTCCATAAAACGGATTATTTCATCAAGCGCGTCTCGCCTATGCCCTCCGTCACCTGAAACGACCGCGATCCCGACGGTTAAAGTTTGATGCATATCCTGTGTATCAATTTCCGCAATCGCCGCATTGAACTTATGTTTGGTTTTTTCAATAAGGCTTCTGCGGATTTGCCGTTTATCTTTTAATGAAAATGAATGCGGAATATAAAAAGTTAATTTCGCTGATAAAGTAAACATATTCATTCCCTCTCCCAAATTTTCACGCGCACCAAATCCCCTACTTGCTTACCAATCCTCTCCCGAACATCCTTACGAACCCCGATTATATAACAAACCGACCCGTCGGCATTCTTTACCCCCATATTAACGACACTGCCGTCATAAACGCAATCGTCAAACAACGCGCGAACCTTTACGCGCCCCTTCCCGAACTCTACCCTAATATCATAAGGAAAAGCGACAAATGCGCCGCCTTTATCCGCAGATTTAATCACTGCATCATATTCATAAACCTTCTCATTCATTAAACATCCCCTGAATAATGCTCCAAAAACCGCTTCATCCTATCCGTCTTCGGATTATCCATAACTTCTTCGGGAGTACCATACTCAACTGTCATACCCTCATCCATAAAAAGTATCGTATCCGCAATCTGCCTGGCGAACTGCATTTCGTGAGTCACGATAAGCATCGTCGTTCTCTTATCCGCAAGACTCTTGATAACCCGCAGAACCTCACCCGTAAGTTCAGGATCAAGTGCCGAAGTCGGTTCATCAAAACATAAGATATCAGGACGAAGCGCCAAAGCCCTGGCAATCGCCACACGCTGCTGCTGACCGCCTGACAATTGATGAGGATAATAATCCCCCCGTGCCGACAAGCCCATCTGCTCTAACAAATCAAGCCCGTCACTATAGATCTTTTCATGAAGCGCCTTTTTGTTCTTCGCATACTCAGGCGACTCCTTAGCGGCGAGTTCACGCGCCAATGTAATATTCTTTAAAGCCGTATATTGGGGAAAAAGATTAAACGCCTGAAAAACAAACCCAAAATGAAGCCGTTTACTCCTTATCGAACTATCATCATACTTCGCCGCCGCTTCAAATAATAGCTCGTCGCGAACACTAATCCGCCCTTTGTCAGGACGTTCAAGAAAATTAAGGCAACGCAAAAGTGTCGTTTTACCACTTCCCGACGAACCGAGAATCGCCAAAGATTCACCCTCTCTTAAGGTAAAACTGATATCACAAAGAACCTCGGCATGACCGAAGCGCTTACATAAATTTTCAACCTTCAAAATATCCATCGCCTACCTCTATGCCCGGAAATAACTAAGCCGTTTCTCCAAATACCCAAACAAAAGCGTCAACACCCCAACAAACAACAAATAAAAAACTCCTGTATAAAAAAGCGGCCATATCAACGCTCTGGTCGCCGCGAAATTCTCCGCCACTTTTAAAATCTCCGTAACCATAATAACCCTGGCCAGCGCCGTATCTTTCACCAAGGTAATAACTTCATTCGACATCGGGGCGCTAATCCGCTTGATAACCTGTAGCAAAACAACCTTGAAGAAAATCTGCGCTTTCTTCATCCCCAATACATGCCCCGCTTCATACTGACTGCGAGAAATGCTCTCAATCCCGCCGCGATATATTTCACTGAAATAACAAGCATAGTTAATCGTAAAGGCAATCAAAGCCGCATTAAACCGTGAAGAAATCGGCGCCCCAAGAATAAATCCCGGTACATAAAAAACAATAAATATCTGGAGCATCAAAGGAATACCTCTGACGATCCAGACAATTATCTTTACCAAATATCTGAGCGGGGCGAACTTAGACATCGAGCCAAATGATATTATCAACCCCAGCGGAAGCGAAAATACCAATGTAAACGCGAAAAGCAGGCACGTCGTCTTAAATCCGCCTAATAAACTAATTGTAACTTCCCAAAAACTCATATTGTATCTTTCATATTATCTAAATGATGTGTCCAATTTCAAAGAGTTCTCTAATCCATATTTAACCGCAAGTTCCATAAGCTTGCCTTCATCATAAAGTTCTTTCATTGCCGTATTAACCTTATCACGAAGGTCATTGCCCTTCTTAAACCCAATCGCATAAACTTCGGTATCCAGGGTGATATCGGCAATCACTAAATCACTGTAGTCACCGCGTCCGGCGATCTGCTCTGCCAGCAGGACATCCACCACCGCGAAATCAACCGCGCCCGATTTTACTTCCACGAAAGTATTAATCTGTGCCGCCGATTCAATAATCGTCGCTCCGTCGCCAACCAGTCCGCGCGCTTCCGCTT
>WQST01000089.1 GCA_009787745.1 Lachnospiraceae bacterium | reverse complement strand
CTGCGGATTTTCTCGACATTTTCAGGAGAAATATGACGGGAAGGGATGATGCAGGCTGAGTCGCCCGAATGAACGCCCGCCAACTCGATATGCTCCATAACCGCGGGAACGAAGGCTGATGAACCGTCACTAATCGCATCGGCTTCACATTCGAGGGCGTGGTTTAAGAAGCGGTCGATTAAAATCGGGCGGTCAGGAGTCACGCCGACAGCCGCTTTCATATAACCTTCCATGCTTTCATCATCGTAAACAACTTCCATTCCGCGGCCGCCAAGGACATATGAGGGGCGAACCATGACAGGGTATCCGATTCCGGCGGCAATCGAAATCGCTTCGGAAACCGTCGTCGCCATTCCTGATTCAGGCATCGGAATATCTAATTTTTCCATCATTGCTTTAAAGAGGTCACGGTCTTCCGCCATATCGATGACAGAAGGCTGGGTTCCCAAAATTTTGACCCCGTTTTTTTCCAGTTCCGAAGCCAGATTAAGCGGTGTTTGCCCGCCGAACTGCGCGATAACGCCGAGCGGCTTCTCTTTATGATAAATACTCAAAACATCTTCCGCCGTGAGCGGCTCGAAATAGAGCTTATCGGAGGTATCATAATCGGTTGAGACGGTTTCGGGGTTACAGTTAACGATAATCGTTTCAAAACCAAGCTTTTTAAGTGCCAAACAGGCATGGACACAGCAGTAATCGAACTCAATCCCCTGCCCGATACGGTTAGGGCCGCCGCCTAAGATCATGATTTTGCCTTTGCGGTCAGTACTGACATCGGTGTCATTTTCGGCGGAACATCCATTATATGTTGAATAGTAGTAAACACGGTCTTCGGTACCGCTGACATGAATCGTTTCCCATGTTTCCGCCATACCGATCGCCAATCGGCGTTCCCTAACTTTTTCCTCGGGTAAATTCAAAAGCTTTGCTAAATATTTATCGGAAAAACCGGCTTTTTTCGCTGTGCGGAGCATTTCATCGCCGGGCAGCTTACCGGAAAAAGCTTTGATTGCTTCTTCTTCCCTAACGAGTTCCTGCATCTGTTCGATGAAATAAGCTTTTACCTTGGTACGGTCGAAAATATCCTGAACACTAGCACCTTTGCGAAGGGCTTCATACATGATGAAATGACGTTCGCTTGAAGGGACGGTCAGCATCTTTAGGAGTTCATCTTTCGAAAGTTCGCCGAAATTGGCGGCGCCGCCTAAACCATAGCGCCCCGTTTCCAGACTGCGGATCGCTTTCTGGAAAGCTTCTTTATAATTTTTACCGATGCTCATTACTTCGCCGACCGCGCGCATTTGGGTCCCGAGTTTGTCCTCGACGCCTTTGAATTTCTCGAAAGCCCAGCGGGCGAATTTGATAACGACATAATCACCGCCCGGGACATATTTATCAAGCGTCCCGTGCTTTCCGCAAGGAATATCGCGAAGGGACAGCCCGCAAGCTAACATGGCGCTGACTAAGGCAATCGGGAAACCTGTTGCTTTGGATGCGAGAGCCGAAGAGCGGGATGTCCGGGGGTTGATTTCGATGACGATAATCCGGTCACTGATTGGGTCATGGGCGAACTGCACATTACAGCCGCCGATAACATTGACGGATTCAACGATTTTGTATGCTTGTTCCTGTAAGCGTTCCTGACACTCTTTAGAAATCGTCAGCATTGGCGCCGAACAGAAAGAATCGCCGGTATGAACACCCAGCGGATCGATATTTTCAATGAAACAAACGGTTATTAAATTATTCTCCGCATCACGGACGATTTCAAGTTCAAGTTCTTCCCAACCAAGGATCGATTCTTCGATTAAAACCTGACCGATCCGGCTGGCACGAAGCCCGCGGGCGCAAACGGTTTCCAGTTCTTCTTTATTGTAGACAAGGCCGCCGCCCGCCCCGCCCATTGTGTAAGCAGGCCTGACGACGACGGGATAACCGAGGTCATCGGCTATTTTCAAGGCTTCTTCAATGCTGTATGCAACTTCGGAACGAGCCATCTCGATTCCGAGGGCATCCATTGCTTTTTTGAACTCGATCCGGTCTTCACCGCGCTCGATGGCATCGATTTGGACGCCGATAATTTTTACATTATATTTTTCTAAAATTCCGGCTTTATCAAGTTCTGAGCAAAGATTAAGTCCTGATTGGCCGCCTAAATTCGGAAGGACGGCATCGGGACGTTCTTTTTTGATAATTTGTTCCAAACGGTTTATATTGAGCGGCTCAATATATGTAACGTCGGCAGTTTCAGGGTCTGTCATGATTGTCGCGGGGTTTGAATTGACTAATACGATTTCATAGCCGAGATTTCGTAAAGCTTTACAGGCTTGCGTCCCGGAATAGTCAAACTCACATGCTTGTCCGATGACAATGGGGCCGGAGCCAATGATAAGGATTTTGCTGATATCAGATCTGCGTGGCATCTTTTTTCCTCCGTTGTTAGATGTGATAAGTGTTTACAATTCTTTATACATAAAAAGTGTCCGCGATAAAAGCGCGTACATTCTTTTCATAGTATATGACAAAAAATTCAAAAATGCAAACGTTTTTGTATCGCAACCCGTAATCGACGTCTGGAAAGCACGGTGATAAGCCCCGCGTCAATAACGGCGCAGACGGTTAAAACGATAGCTGACCAGAGAAATGTAAATTCTTTGCCTGAATAACGTCCGATTAATAATTCAAGCCCGACGCAGACAGCCCCAATCGCTGTAATTAAATAAAGCGCCGTGGTAAGAAAAGCAGGTTTAAAAGCCTTTATCAGAAAAACAACGATTAGGATAATAACGGTTAAAAAAACCAAAATCGGCAAAGCCAAGCCTGTCAGCCATCCCGTATCGGCCGTCAGAAAGGAAATAAAGTAAAGGTAAAGCGCAACCGCCAAAGCATTAAAGACCAGCGAAACATAAATCGGTGTTTTGGTCAGAATGAACGCGGGAAGGGCAATAAAGAAAAAGATAACACAGACCCCGATGATAAGCAAAGACCACCAGCCCTCACGGAAAATAAAGATATTCAAAAATAACGCCGAAATCGCAATCCCACCCAGAATAATCGAGATAAGTAAACCCAAATCACGCTTTAGGACTACTTCAACTTGTCCTGTTTTATGCGGAAAAGTTTCGCTATCAGTTGAGTGTTCCGATTTTGACAGCGCAGGATTGATAATTTTGGTATTGCAAAGCGGGCATCCCGTCAGCTCTTTATCAAGTTTGACCCCGCAATTCACACAATAAGACATATAAATCCTTTCATATTCAGTGTTGGGAGCAAGCATTTTTCCGGTTGCTCTCAATCAATACCTTAACCCCGTCCTCGACCAGCTTGCGGAAAAAATACCGTTCAACATCCGTTTCAACGATACTGCTTGTAAAATTGATCGTCAATGTATCTTCAAAACTAATAATAGCACAGTTGGTTCGCGAGGAATAAGGCTGTCCCATATAGATATCAATCCGCCCGAGATGCGCCGCCATATCGTCAGGCAGTTTCATGACCCCCATATTGGTAAGCCCGGCGGAGGAAAAACGGTCTTGAACTCTTGTATAAAAAGAGCGCACGACGAAGTCCTTGATAAACAGCGGCACCACCCTTATTATCGGATGACGTTGCGTTGCGGCGTTAGTGGTAATATCCCCGCGCAAAAATTTCTCATTAATATAATAATGCATATAATTATGAACATGCGAAACGATTTCTTCAAATGTAAAATCACCGAGCCTGGGGTCGATACACGGATAAACCATGGAAATAAAATTTCTCAGTGTTTCGGAAGGGAAAAAGCGGCGTAAATTAACAGGAACCGCAATCCGAATCGGCTTTAGGCGGCGGGGTTCTTCATGGGCTTGCTTTTGCATTAGCGCATATAACAAAACCGCATTCAAATACTCAGTTATCGAAGCCTGATAGATAGATGCGACTTGCGCAAGCTCTTTAACCGACATAATCCCGTCAATGATATTCAGCGTATAAAAAGGTTCTTTCGTTCCGTAAATCCGATAGGTCTTATCCATTCCCCGCGGCGGTTTGACATCCGCATTGGCATATTTCAAATACGCGTCTTCCATCTCCCCCGCTTTGGGTGTATCATCGATATCGCGAACCAGCACCCCTTCACTGACTTCATGCCCAAGCAAACGCAGATAAACAGCCACAATCGTTGAAAACACACACATCCCTCCCGCGCCGTCGCCTAAGCAGTGGTGGGCTTCCATCGAAATACGGCAATGATGATAATAAAAGCGCAGCAGATAACCGTTGTTAGCTTTAAAAGGCATCGGCATACAGGGGTTATTGATATCTTCTCTGACATATGGCCCGGGGCGGTTATTCGGCTCCATATACCGCCAAAACAACCCTTTATGAATCGCCGTTTTATAGGTCGGAAAGCGCGGAAGCGCCATATCAACAGCCTGTTGCATAATATCGGGCTTAATCGGTTCCTTAAGGATAAACGAAATCCGGTAAACAGAAGAGTAATCTCTCCGCTGTAAAGTCGGATAAACAATCGCGGATAAATCAAGCTTAAACCATAATTCTTTCGGGGTAGACTTCAATTTCATTCCATTAGTATATCACAATAATAAATAAAAAACAAAATTTAAAGGATTTATAATTACCACGGCGAATATTAGAATTAGACACTTATGAAAGGGGTTACGGCATTATGAATATCCGCGAAGATTTAGAACGGCGCGAGAGAGAAATCCTAAGCCCTTTTGCCGCCTACAGTGCCGAAACCAAGGGTCGTGACCGCGATGATAAGAAATGCGACATCCGCTTAGACTACCAGCGTGACCGCGACCGCATCCTACACAGTAAGTCATTTCGCCGCCTGAAAGATAAAACGCAAGTTTTCCTGACCCCCGAAGGCGACCATTACCGCACACGCCTAACCCATACCTTAGAAGTCGCCCAGAATGCCCGTACCATCGCCCGCGCTCTTTGCCTTAACGAGGAACTGACCGAAGCAATCGCTTTAGGGCATGACTTAGGGCATACCCCCTTCGGTCATGCAGGGGAACGCGCCCTGGACCTAATCTGCCCCTTCGGCTTCTGCCACAGCGACCAAAGCGTCCGTACCGTCGAAGTACTGGAAAAATCCGGGCAAGGGCTCAATCTGACCTACGAAGTCCGTGACGGCATCAAAAACCACCAGACCAGCGGCTATCCTTCCACCCTCGAAGGAAAGATCGTCCGCTTTTCCGATAAAATCGCTTACATGCATCACGACATGGACGACGCCGTCCGTGCAGGAATCCTCACCGAAGCCGATATACCTTCGGAAATCAGTACCATAGCAGGAGAAACCACCGCCTCCCGCCTGGACTTCTTTATTCACGACCTAGTATCCGAAAGCTACAACCAAAACGACATCAAACTATCCGAAACCGCCGCCGAGACCATGCAAAAACTGCGCGCCTTCATGTTTGAGTACGTCTACCAAAATAAAGAAGCCAAAAGAGAAGAAAAAAAAGCCGAAGCCCTAATCGAGACCCTATACAACCACTACCTGCAAAACATAAGCCTAATCCCCTACGATATCCGCAAACTATTAGAAGAAGGCGAAAGCAACGAAACAATCGTCTGCGACTACCTAAGCGCCATGACCGACCGCTTCGCCATCGCCCAATACCAAGAAATTTTCGTCCCGAAATCATGGATAATATGAAGGAACCCAAATGTACTACCCCGACGCCCTAATTGAAGAAGTCCGCTTAAAAAACGACATAATCGACGTCGTCTCCGCTTATGTCCGCATCCAAAAAAAAGGTGCAAGCCACTTCGGACTCTGCCCCTTCCATAACGAGAAGTCCCCATCATTCTCCGTATCAGGCGCCCGCCAAATGTACTACTGCTTTGGTTGCGGAGCAGGCGGAAACGTATTCACCTTCATCATGGAATACGAAAACTTTTCCTTCCCCGAGGCCATCAAACTCCTCGCCGAAAAAGCGGGAGTCGCCCTCCCCGAATTAGAATTTTCCGAAGAAGCCCGCAAAAAAGAAAATAAGCGCGCCAGAATCCTGGAAATAAACAAAGAAGCCGCCAAATACTTCTATTACCAACTACGGAGCGAGCGCGGCAAAACAGCCCATAACTACTTACTGAAACGCGATTTAAGCGAAGAAACGATCAAAAATTTCGGCTTAGGCTATGCCGCCATAAACAGCGATGAACTAATTAACTACCTAAAAAGCAAAGGCTACGAAGAAACCCTCGTCATCGAAGCGGGACTGGCATCCTTTAATGAGAGAACGGGAACCAAGGGCAAATTCTGGAATCGCATCATCTTCCCCATTCAGGACCTTAACCACCGCGTCGTCGGTTTCGGCGGCCGCGTGATGGGCGAAGGCGAACCCAAATACCTTAACTCACCTGAGACCATCGTTTTTGACAAAAGCCGTAACCTGTACGGCCTTAACTTCGCCAGGACATCGCGAAAAAACCACCTGATTATCTGCGAAGGTTATATTGATGTTATTTCGCTTCACCAAGCAGGATTTACCCAAGCGGTCGCCTCGCTCGGTACGGCGTTTACCGCGGGACAAGCTAATCTTTTAAGGCGCTACACCGAGGAAGTGATTCTGGCATATGATAATGATGAAGCGGGCGAAAAAGCCATCCTCCGCGCCATTACGATATTGAAAGAATGCGGACTGACAGGCCGTGTCCTTGACCTTTCACCATATAAAGACCCCGACGATTTTATCAAAGAAAAAGGAAAAGACGCCTTTGCCGCGCGGCTAGATGAAGCTGAAAACAGCTTTTTTTACGAAATATCGACGCTGGAAAAGAATTTTAACCAAAATGACCCCGAGCAAAAAACCCGCTTCCACCGGGAAATAGCAGGGAAACTATGCAATTTTGCCGAAGACGCCGAACGCGATAATTACCTCGAAGCAATCTGCAAAAAATACAATATCGGCTTTGACAATTTACGCAAACTTACTTTAAATTACGCTACCCGGACCGGCTTGGCCAAACCGATATCCCGCCCCAAATCAGGAATGAAGGACAAAATGAGCAGGGAAGACCATGCCCGCAAAGCCGAACGCTTACTGCTTACGTGGCTGTCAGAGGAACCCTTGCTGTACGGGCGAATCAGGAAATATTTGACCGTTGATGATTTTTCATCAGAACTTTATCAAAAAGCCGCCGCGAAATTATTTGACGGTTTCGAAAAAAATGCGTCGGAACCGGCGGCAATTATCAGCCTTTTCACCGATGAAGACGAACATCGCGAGATTGCGGCGATTTTTAACACCCGCCTTAACGAACTTAACAATGCGGGTGAACGGGAGAAAGCCTTTAACGATATCCTCCGGACGGTTAAGAAAAACAGCCATGAAAATTTAACCGCTCGGCTTGGCACAGATGTAGGCGCATTGGCACAAGCTCTCGAAAGCCGTAAAATTTTGGACGAACTTATGAAGTTAAGTATAAAGATAAACTAATATAGCGAATAATAAATAACATCTTAAAGCCAAGCAGGAAGGGATTTACTATGGATGAAGTCACACAGGCACGATTTGAAGAGAAGTTACGGAATCTTCTCGCGGCGGCGCGGAAGAAAAAGAATGTCGTTGAGCATCAGGAAATATATGATTATTTCGTGGATATGACATTGGAAGAAGAGCATTTCGAGAAGATTTTAGAGGCGTTAGAGCAAAATAACGTCGATATTATCCGCATTACCGATGAGGATGATATTGAAGATGAAGAAATTATCCTTACCGAAGAAGACGAGGTAGATGTAGAAAATATCGACCTTTCAGTTCCTGACGGCATCAGTATCGAAGACCCCGTCAGGATGTATCTTAAAGAAATCGGTAAAGTCCCTTTGCTTATTGCCGAAGACGAAATCGTGCTTGCCCAATTGATGGAAGAGGGCGATGAAGAAGCCAAAAAACGCCTTGCCGAAGCAAACTTACGTTTGGTCGTCAGTATCGCCAAAAGGTACGTTGGGCGCGGGATGCTTTTCCTTGACTTAATTCAGGAAGGTAACTTAGGCTTAATTAAAGCTGTCGAAAAATTTGATTACCGCAAAGGGTACAAGTTTTCAACCTATGCGACATGGTGGATCAGACAAGCCATCACCCGTGCCATCGCCGATCAAGCCAGAACCATCCGCATTCCTGTGCATATGGTTGAGACAATCAACAAACTTATTCGGATTAGCCGTCAGCTTCTGCAAGAACTTGGCCGTGAGCCTTCACCCGAAGAAATCGCCGTGCATATGAGTATGCCCGTTGAACGTGTCCGGGCGATCCTAAAAATTTCGCAGGAACCTGTTTCGTTAGAAACACCAATCGGGGAAGAGGAAGATTCCCATTTGGGCGACTTCATTCAGGATGATAATGTCCCTGTTCCTGCTGACGCCGCGGCTTTTACCTTGTTAAAAGAGCAATTGGTTGAGGTTCTTAGTACTTTGACCGACCGGGAACAAAAGGTGCTTCGCCTGCGATTCGGGCTGGACGACGGGCGCGCTCGTACTCTGGAGGAAGTCGGCAAGGAATTTAATGTAACCCGTGAAAGAATCAGGCAGATTGAAGCAAAAGCCTTACGTAAGCTTCGCCATCCCAGCCGTAGCCGCAAATTAAAGGATTATTTGGATTAAATTTTGATGGGGATTATTGTGAACAAGATTGTGTTGTCAAAACGTTTGCAAACCATTGCCGATATGGTAACGGCGGGGAGTGTCGTTTGCGATGTGGGTTGTGACCATGCTCATATCGTTATTGACCTTGTTGAACGGGGTATCATTCCCGGAGCCATCGCAATGGATATACATACCGGTCCTTTGGAACGGGCGCAGGAACAAATTGTTACCCGTTCGCTTTCCCATGCGATTGAAACCCGCTTGTCGGACGGTTTTAAATCATTGAATATGGGCGAAGCCGATACGATAATCATATCGGGAATCGGCGGG
>WQST01000088.1 GCA_009787745.1 Lachnospiraceae bacterium | reverse complement strand
TTCTTTTTCCGTTTTTACGGATTTTTTCTTTCTGAATCTCTTCAGATCTTTTCTCTCTGAATTGTTCAGGGTTGCATCACTGTTTATTTGTCAAGGTTCAGTTACCGCACAACTTTTAATCAAAATCTGTTATCATGGGTGCGACTTTCCTATAATATCAAAAACTTAATGTCATGTCAATGAATTTTTCAAAAATTTTTTCAAAATATTTGCTAAAATTACAAGTATCCAATTTTTTATCTATACAGGGATATTAAAACTGAAATATCTAAGAACAATAATAACTATAAATATAATCAAAACCGCTTCTACGGCGCCCAGCGCCGCTCCCAATAAACGGTTAAACGCGCTGATAACAGGCAGTTTGGCGATTAGCTTCAAAGATGTGAAAATAAGGTTTGCGATTTTATACACCAAACCTATAACCGCAAGAACTATAACCATAAATATTATGTTTCCGCGGCTATCACCAAAATAACCGCTAATTATTTGTAGGATCATAAACAAGCTGACCGCCGCTACGGCCATCGAAACTAATGAGATAATTTCACTAACCAGGCCTCTGCTAAAACCAACGGCAATACGCCAAATAAAAACCGCCGCTACTATTCCTATTGCTAAAAAGTACATCCTAATCTCCCATGTTTGCCAATGAAAACCTTTCTATTTGAACTCAAGTACGTCAATCGATTCATTTGTTACGGCAATATATTTATTAATCGACCCCAACGGAACGAAGAGCGCCGTCACCTTATCAAGCATCCCATTAAATCTTTCTGTCCCGTTTATATTACATATTATTAAATCAAGCTCATTATATATTATGAAACTATCTTTCGTAAAAATAATTTCCGTATATTCAAAATCGAAATTTTTGGACAAAATTTTCGCGCCCTTTTTATCATATATATCCAGACGATACAATTCTTCACTCATCGTCGCATAAAAGACCAGACCAACATATTCTTCGTTGCTGTAGATGCTTCTCACCTTATCATCCAGCAATGTCTCCGAAATGCTAAGCGGTTTTTCATTGCCCGCAAAAAACATAATCCGATCATCAGAAACAGCAAAAGCAGTATCATCATTCATAAATTTCAAATGCGGTACTATCGAATTGGCATAATTATAACCGCTCATATAATTATTGGCATTTTGCCCGACAGGGCCGAAATTGTAGAATGCAATACTGGATCTGGATGTGCCGTCACCCACATTAAAAAATGATATCCCGACTAATTTGCCGTTAGGCGAAACAGTAACGCCGACAGGATAACCTGAATCATTCATACTGGTACGAATACCGGCAATCTGCGTCCCGTCAGCAGTATACAAATTAATCCAAGTCGTGTTTCCGTCGTCCAAAACCGCTAAAACCTGACCATTGGCGGCGACATCAAAAGCCCGAATCGGTAAATTTGTATTAATTTCACCTAATTTTTTCTGTTTATCAAGAATATAAATAGTACTTCCGTTATAATCGGCTATCGCAACAACATCGCCGCAAATAGCAACCCGCGGCTCCTGCATCTCATAGGTCTGATTCCAGACCGCCGCACCTTTTTCATTCGATAAGCTGATGCCGTCTTTACTGTATTGAAGAATATATCCTGATAAATTCATTAGCCTCACGCCGGAAACCACTCTGATTTCCGTTGAGGATGCTAAGACACTTTCGGAATATATTTTATTGCGCCACTGGACATAAAAAACCACACTGACCGCCAAAATAGCTAATACAAAAAGAAACGTTTGATAAAAACGCCTAAGCCTACCACCGCGAATCTGCTCTTTATAGTTGAGCCGCTTTGGTTCACTTTCACGTTTTTCTTTTTCTTTCATGTACTCTCTGATATTACTCATTTCGATACCCGTGTTTGTTGTAAAAAATTTGACTAGCGTTATTATATCACGAAATATACCACTTTTTCAACCAAACAACATTATTCTGTAAAAGCAACCGCCATTTCGGCGATTTGGGTAAAATCATGCATTTTTTTGTAATCATTGATAGTGGTAATGCTTGTCGCCGTTATCAGGCATAGAATAATTAAGACAAACATTTTTAGCTTGCTAATGAAAAAGAATTTTCTTTTCGATTTTTTGAGGCTTTCTTTAAGCTTAACGACTTTCAGGCTTTTATCAGGCAACGCGCCCTCACATGTCGTAATTGGTTCAGACGGCTCACAAAAGGGACTTTGGCGACCTGAATGATGAAAGGCTGAAAAAGGGCTCATATAGTAGTAAATCAAATAATCTTGCATCGCGGTATTTTCATCATAAAATATATGGTATTGCGAAAGCGATTTATTATCTTTGTTGCTGACATTGACGAAACCGAGAAATTGGTATGCCGAAAAATATTCATCACCGATATCTTCAATCGTCCGCTCTTCATCAATCACAGCGGCACCATATATGTAATGAACTGAATCTGTGCCTGTTTCATTGCCGCTTCGAAAGAGTGTTTTCGGTTTAACAGCAGTGCCGAAAAGAGCCAGTCTGATTGATGAATCTATTGCTTCGGTTTTCTTTTGTTTTAAAAATGAAACCACATAATCTTCAATATAAATTTGCCCCATGCCTGTCTCCTTGCAAACCGTTTGCCAATAATCGGATTTTATTACATAATATTTTAGCATAGCTTGACTACATAAGCCGTCGAAATACGATCATTTGAGATGTAAATTATCGCCGCTTTTCGCAAGAGTGAGATGTTATGGTCATTTATAAAGCGAAGCGAAGAACTGAATCAGATCTTCGCTTCGCTCAGAATTTCATTTAGTTTAGTTATTTTCAAAACGGTAGATAGTAGTTGATAAATATGGTTTATCAGGTCCGAAAACAGCGGAAGGGAATTCGGGGCGGTTAGCCGTATCAGGGAAAAATTGTGTTTCCAGGCACAATGCGCAACGAGCCTGATAAGAAGCATTTTCTTTACCTGTATGAGCAGGAATCATATTACCGCCATAGAACTGAATACCCGGAAGGTCGGTTAATGTGACCATCGTGCGTCCGGAAACAGGATCAGTCAAGCGTGCCGCTTCTTTAACCGTTCCGTCATAACCATCAATAACCCAGTTGTGGTCATAGCCGCCGCATAATTTAAGCTGTTTGCAATCAAAATCAACTTTATCGCCGATTCGTTTTGCGGTGACGAAATCAAAAGGCGTATCGGCGACAGGCACAAGTTCACCGGTCGGAATCGCACCCTCTGCTACGGGGGTAAACTGGGCGGCATTGATCATTATAAGGTGGTCGTTAATCGTACTTTCTTTATGCCCGCCTAAATTGAAGTATGTATGGTTGGTGGGGTTAATAATCGTATTTTTATCACTAACCGCGCTATAAACGAGTTTTAGTTCATTTTCATCATTTAAAGAGTAGGCGACACTCATTCTTTTATTACCGGGGAAACCCATGCAACCATCTTCATCATCCAGAGTGAATGTGACACCGCTGTCATTAATTTCCGCTTTCCAGATTCTTCTCTGATAGCCAAGGTCGTCATGGCTGTGCAAATTGTTTGGCCCGTCATTGACTGAAAGGTTATATTTCTCACCGTCCAATGTGAAAGCCGCGTTACCGATACGATTGGCATTAGGTCCGACAACTACGCCGAAATATGGGTGGCTTCCCATATAAGCGCCGAGATTGTCATAGCCTGTAACGACATCAGCCACATTGCCGTTTTTATCAGGTACTAAGAGATTGATCAAGGCCGCGCCATAATCCATCAGATCGGCTTGCATACCATTTGCGTTGGTTAAAGAATAAAGGAAAATTTCTTTTCCCTCGGGGGTAGTGCCAAAGAGTTTCTTTTCTACGTTCATTTTTACAATCCTCCTAATTATAATTCAATCCGCCCTTCGAGTGCGCGTAAAAGGGTCACTTCGTCAATATATTCCAAATCGCCGCCGACAGGGACGCCGCTGGCGATTCTGGTAACACGAATACCTGTTGGTTTGATAAGTTTGCTTAAGTACATGGCCGTCGTTTCGCCTTCAAGGCTTGAGTTAGTCGCAATAATTACCTCTTCAATATCATCCTCAAGGCGATGTATCAGTTCTTTTAACTTGATATCAGCGGGACCGATTCCTAACATCGGTGATATCGCACCATGCAAAACATGATAAACACCTTCATAGCGCCCGGTCTTTTCATATGCCGCCAAATCCCTTGTCGTCTCGACTACCATTATTAAGTTGCTAAACCGCTTGGGATTTGCGCAAATCGGACATTTTTCGTGGTCGGTTAAAGTATAGCATTTTTCGCAATAACGAATGTTTTCTTTTGCTTCCACGAGCGTTTTCGCCAGTCGGTCGATTCGCTCCTTCGGCAAATTCATCAGATGGAATGCCAAGCGACCCGCTGATTTATTTCCGATACCGGGTAGTTTTGAAAGTTCATCAATCAACTTAGCTATATGTCCGCTGTATAGCTCCATCTATTCTTCACGCAATCCTTTCGTTAAAAAGGCATCCCGCCGGGCATTCCCATCCCGCCTGTCATTTTGCTCATTAATTCCGTATTTGCCTCTTCTGCTGTACGGAGAGCTTCATTACAAGCCGCCATAATCAAATCTTCAAGCATTTCAATATCTTCGGGATCGACGACATCCTTTGATAATTTGACTTTCGTGATTTGCTTGCCGCCTGTAACCGTGACTTCGACCGCACCGCCGCCTGCTTTCGCGGTAAATTCTTTGGTCTCCATTTCTTTCTGATTTTCTTCCATTTGACGCTGCATACGCTGCGCCTGCTTCATTAGGTTGTTCATATTGCCCGGCATTCCGCCGCCGGGAAATCCGCCTCCTCGTTTAGCCATGATAGTACTCCTTTCGGGTTTGTTTTAGTCTTCGATTTCTATCTCCATTTTGATAATCTCGCTAAGGTCAATATATGTTTCTTCAAATGCGTGTTTCTCGGAAATACTGCGAACCTCAACCGTAATTTCTTTCCCTGCCGAATCAGATATAATCTGCTCAAGCCTATGCTTATTATCAGGTTGCTTAATTAAATAGTCGGATGCTAAACCTTCCTCCAAAACAATTAATAATTTCTCATTTTCCGATAGACTTAGGCGGGCATTTCTTAAATGAGACCGCATCGGCATGGGAACGCTTCGCAATATGCCCTGCCAGCTTGCGACAATTTTCTCGATATCAGCAGGTATCGCTTTCGGGAGGGGTTGCCTGATAAATTCTTCAGGGCGCAGGGCTTCTGTTGTAGTATGCGCCGCCGAGTTGACTGGCGCGGTCAATTGAATGCCATTTGCTAATTTATCCTCGATTTGCCTAATTCGGTCGATTAGCGACTGCGTATCGGTTTCCATTTCGGGTTTACATAACTTAACTAGGGCAATCTCAATCATCACGCGTTTATTGGTTGCGTAACGAATTTGATTAGTTAACTCTGATAATATCCGCATGTAACGCATGATGATATCCGCCGGAGCCATATCCGCCTCTTCTTTCATGCGCGCCATATTTTCCGCCGACGCATCGACGATATCGGTATTTCCTGATGCCGCTTGAAGCAGAAGCAAGTTGCGCAAGTACCAAGTAAAATCAATCACGAATTGACCTAACTCGCGTCCGTTCATAACGATTTCTTCTAACAGATTGATACAAGCGGAGACATCGCCTTTATAGCAAGCGCGTAACAGTCGGCTGAAAATTTCTATATCGACTGCGCCTAACACTTCAAGTACTTTGTCATAAGTAAGTTTTTGCCCGTAGTAAAAGGAAACACATTGATCTAACAGGCTAATCGCGTCACGCATGGCACCGTCAGCCGATTTCGCGATATAGCGAACTGCTTTTTCCTCAGCTTCAATGCCCTCAGAAGCCATCAGAATATTTAGTTTATTCATAATCGTTTCGACGGTAATCCGCTTAAAATCGTATCGCTGGCACCTAGACATAATCGTCATAGGGATCTTGTGAATCTCGGTCGTGGCAAGGATAAATATAACATAACTTGGCGGTTCTTCAAGGGTTTTTAGGAGCGCATTGAAAGCACCGGTTGAGAGCATATGTACTTCATCAATAATATAAACCTTATATTTACCGATTGCGGGGGAGTAGGTAACTTCATCGACAATTTCACGAATATTGTCAACGCCATTATTGGAAGCGGCATCAATTTCAATGACATTCATGCTTGCTCCCGCTAAGATAGCCTGACATAACGGACATTCGCCGCAGGGACTACCGTCTGTTATATGCTCACAATTCACCGCACGCGCAAAAATCT
This sequence comes from Lachnospiraceae bacterium, assembly GCA_009787745.1. Taxonomy (GTDB): domain Bacteria; phylum Bacillota; class Clostridia; order Lachnospirales; family Lachnospiraceae; genus UBA935. The sequence goes on along the minus strand of WQST01000088.1, from coordinate 2,687 downwards.
TGGCAATCGAGGTTTTCCCTGTCCCGCGAGTGCCGCAGAAAATATAAGCATGACCGATACGGTCTGCTAAAATTTGATTCTTAAGCGTCGTTACAACCGCATCCTGACCAAAAACATCTTCGAAACGCTGCGGTCTGAATTTACGGTATAAAGCAGTGTAGTTCATATAGTAATCGCTCTCCAAAACCTCGGCATTCTTTCAACACTTGGCTTAATAATTCTTCATAATTTAGAATTATTCTTCTTATATTAATCCCCAAAACTAATTCCCAGCATCTTTGCTTCTTTTACGATATTGGCTTCGGGTGAAACCATTTTTAGCTTACCTGCAACATCCTCCAGCGGCACCCTTACGACTTCACGATTCCGATATCCAACCATAAAGCCATATTCACCATCCAAAATCAATTGCCCTGCTTCCGAGCCTAAACGACTGGCAAAAACGCGGTCGTAAGGACAGGGGCTTCCGCCTCTTTGAGTATGCCCGGGCACTGTTACTCTGACATCATAACCGCCTCTTTGTTTGATCTGATCGGCGACTTCATATGAAATCGAAGGGTATGGGCAATTCTTTAATTTTTCCTTATACTCTTTTTTTGATAAAGCGGCGTCTTCTTTGGAAATAGCACCCTCCGCAACAGCTAAAATCGTGAATCTGCTGCCGCGTGCATTGCGCCCTTTAATTGCTTCAATGATTTTATCAATATTATAGGGAATCTCAGGGATTAAGATGATGTCCGCACCGCTCGCTATTCCGGCATTCAGCGTCAGGAATCCGACCTTATGCCCCATGACCTCAACAATGAAGACACGCCCATGCGAAGCGGCGGTAGTGTGGATGCAATCTATGGCGTGGGTGGCGATATCGACCGCACTCTGGAAACCAAAGGTCATATCGGTACCCCACAAATCATTATCTATTGTTTTCGGCAAGGTGATGATGTTAAGACCTTCTTTGCTAAGAAGGTGGGCGGTTTTGTGTGTTCCGTTACCGCCCAGAATGACAAGGCAGTCAAGGCGTAATTTGTGGTAGTTTTGCTTCATGGCTTCGACTTTGTCAAGACCGTTTTCATCAGGTTCGCGGATTGTTTTAAAGGGGGTACGGGAAGTACCTAAGATAGTTCCGCCAATGGTTAGGACGCCGGAAAAGTCTTTTCCTGTTAACATGCGGAAATTACCGTAAATTAGTCCTTTATAGCCATCCATAAAGCCGTATATTTCTACTTTTTCGCCGCTGACAAATAAACATTTGATGACACCGCGCATCGCCGCATTAAGCGCTTGACAGTCTCCGCCGCTGGTAAGGATGCCAATTCTCTTCATGATTTTACCTTGTCCTTTCTTTGCTGTTGATTTAAGTATATAGTATGTGTGGTATTAACGACAAATAACCCATTTAATTTTATCAACCTCACCGATATAATGGCTAACGTCATTATATCCTATATTATTACCGCCGACAATAGTTTTTGTCTTGACTTGTATGGGCGTTCATAATATAATCAAGTTCGACAAGGAGTCTTACCCAAGTGGCTGAAGGGTCTGGATTCGAAATCCAGTAGGTCGGTTCGCCGGCGCGAGGGTTCAAATCCCTCAGACTCCGTCTTTAGGAACTAATGCGAACCCTGCCCAATTTTTTATTGTTGGGGAAGTGTTCGCTTTTGTTTTCCGTTAGAATAAAAATTGTGAACATGCTATACTTGTGTGTATGGCTGTGTTGTGGCTAGTTAAGATGCAAGTAATTATTTTTGGCAATCCTCGGAAAAACACTACAACGATTGACAATAAAAATACGAGATATAGCTTCGTTACAAAGGAAGTCCTATTGGCAATGCTCAGAAATCTTGTTATACGAACAATTTTGAGCAATCTCGGTGAAGAATCATTTTCAGAAAAAGACTGGGCAGAAACTAAGAAATATTTTAAAGAGAAATGCGTATATTGTGGCGCTTCCAACTGTGATATCGTTCGTGATCATGCAATCCCAATTAGTAGGTATAAACTTGGAGAGCACAGGCTCGGAAATATAGTTCCAGCATGTAAGAGTTGCAATAGTAAAAAAGGCGAGCAAGATTATATTGAGTTTTGCGGAGAAAACGAAATTGCACGTGAAGCAATCAAAAGATATATGTCAAACAGACAATATATTCCAATGATTGAAAATGCGGAAAAGAGCGAAAACATCCGAATCATTTTACATAAAGCACATGAAGAAATACGTGTGATAGCAGAAAAATATATCGCGTTAATAAATGATCTATCTTTCTCAAATAAGACTACAAACTATAACCATTACATAGATAAAATAAGTTCTAATTCGCTTGATGCAACCAACATTGGTATCATTGCATTGGAACCAAATAACGATAACAAAGATGGTATTGACGATGTTAAGCTACCCGAGTTAAATCAAAAATCACGTGGTGAACACTTGGCGACTATATTGACTTTTATCGGCATCGCGGCGGTCATAATCTTTATAATTATAGGATTGTTTTAGACAATCCGTAGTAGCCGACTTGTCGGCTTAACGTAAAACCATTTTTGGTTTTTGCGAGAGGGTCTGGTAGGCATCCCAGCAAGCCGCGAGCGAAGTTGGTTTGTGGTCACACAAACAATGCTTGCCAGTTGTGAATTACTAATATTGGTATGTCGCTTATAATGTCAAAAGGTAGAGGAGTGGGATT
>WQST01000087.1 GCA_009787745.1 Lachnospiraceae bacterium | reverse complement strand
GTCTCAATCGGCGGAAGCTCTGCCGCCAATACATACAACCCCCGCGGGATAATATCGCGCACCCAATCATCTAGCTCATGTTCTATAATGAGATTATCCTCTTCATCATAAATCTTAAGGTAAAATGACCACCGATAGTAAAAAGGAGCCACGCCAAGGTTCTTTACCGTAATCGCAAACTCGGCGGCTTCCCCCGGTTCAACCTCATCAGTATAAACAGATGATGAAACATATAAACGATAACCCATCGTTTTTAGCAAATCAGCACGATTTTCTAAATACTCTTCTTCTGTCGGCGGTAAACACCCTGCGTAGGTGACATTAGTTTGCGTTATCATCTGCTTCACATCATCGTACATTTCACCGAAGTAATCAGTAACCGTAAAAGTCGAAGCAAACTCACCGCCCATCGGCACTGTCAGATAAAAATCTTCGATATTATAGCTAAAGATTTCATCCGTCAACCAATCGGTTTGACCGCGATGCCCGATCATATCATTAAAAAAACCGATTCTTTCATAATACATAATCGTAAATGGGCGCCGCATCTGGACAATCGTTTCTTTGAACGCCTCTGTATAATGCCTTACATATATATCCGTGACCGCAGGGGGCGGGAAATATCTGTCGTTTTCCTGTACATAATAATTATGGAACTCACCCCATTGACCAAGGCTTCCTATTTGGACGAAAGCGATATCGGGTGAACTGTCATAACGCTCCGCGATTGCTTTAACGACCAGTTCATGCCGCTCGATAAAATAAGCGTTTTCATAGTCAGGAGCGAATCCCGCGCTATGAGAATTTCCTGTATCATAAAAAATGCCCGCACCATCCATCTCTTCATATAGCCATTCGGGTATATCCATATGATTCGCTTCACCCGGATAATCGGAAACAAGACGGATTACCATCTTAATATTATGATTCCGCATATGCTCGAAGTTGTTACTTTCCTCAAAAGCAGTGAAGTCATAAACATCTTTTTCCGCTTCAATATCCTTCCAGCGCAAAATCGCAAAAGCAAGCGTAAAGTTCGGCTCAGGATGCTTACTCTCGCGGAGTGCTGTTGCAAAAGGCATGTACCCCATAAAAGGATTATTGAAAGCTTCATCGCTTTCATTGAAATTTTCGGTAACTATCGATTTAATTATGACCGGTTCAGGAACTTCGATTATCGCTTCTTCTATCGGTTCAGTATCCGCTATTAGATTTTCATTATCAAGTAAGGTGTCAGACACAGGATTTTCAGAAGATGAGACAAGTTCGTTTTTATTATAAATTTTTATGAATAAGTAAACACAAAAAATCAAAGCCGCGATAAGAACAATAATTAGTACAGGAATGATTATTCTCACTTTTTTATCCAAATTTCCTCTCCCTTTATTGCTACTATTATATTCTGTCTAAATACCGATGTCAAACATTGCTTGCGTCATTCTTATTAAGTCCTATGTCATCCTGAACGCAAGCGAAGAATCTCGCTCATTAACCTTAACAGAGATTCTTCGCCTGCGGTTCAGAATGACAACCTGAATACGTCCATTTTGTGTATTCAGAGGGTAGTAATAAAGCAATTATCATGATATAATGTCGCTAGACATTATATCCGCGCAGCTTTAGTGCGCATCCCCCCGGAGGGGCATGATTTCCGAAGGAAATCATGATATAATGACGTTAGACATTATTTTGCGAAATTGTTGACATAGATTTTATTTACTGAGGATTACATGAACTATATTATCTTAGATTTAGAATGGAATCAAAGCCATAGCGACGATATTGAATCAATTGTCAAGGAGATACCCTTTGAAATTATTGATATTGGGGCAATTAAGCTAAATCAGGATCGTTATATGCTTGACGAGTTTAATCAACTTGTAAAACCGCAGGTATATACGAAGATGCACTATATCACCAGCAAAATAATCCATCTTCATATGCGTGATTTGATGAAAGGCAACCCTTTCCCACAAGTAATGAAAGAATTTTTTAACTGGTGCGGAGAAAACTATATTTTTTGTACCTGGGGTCCGTCAGATCTAGTCGAAATGCAACGGAACATGCGTTATTATTTCATGACCCCTCTATGCGATAAACCGCTTCGCTATCTTGATGTCCAAAAACTTTTCAGCATCGCTTACGAAGACCATAAAAGCCGCCGAACCTTAGAATCAGCCATCGATTTTCTCAAACTTCCGAAGGATATACCCTTTCATCGTGCTTTCAGCGATGCATATTATACAGCGAAAATTCTAAGTGTCCTACCGGAAGGGGTTCTTTCGAATTACTCCTATGATACCTTTATTTTACCGCAAAGCCGAAACGATGAAATTTATGCTACTTTTGAAAATTATCACAAATATATCTCGGTTGAGTTTTCTGACCGCCGCGATGCGCTAAATGATCGTGAAGTAATGAGTACACGGTGCTATCTCTGTGAAGGTACCAGGAATCTTAAGCGTAAAATCAGATGGTTTTCCGCCAATGGGCGGCATTATTACAGTGTTTCGCATTGCCAGATACATGGTTTCATGAAATCCAAAATAAGAATTAAGAAAACACCTGAACAAGGTATTTTCGTCGTTAAAACAGCCAAATTCATTGATGAAAGCACCTATCGGGAGATTTGCGAAAAAATGGACAAAGCAAAAGAACAAAGTAAACTGCGGACCAGATATCGAGAATTTTAATTTTATAGATAATACCCTTTAAACCGATCACGCTTGCTTTTACGCACCGGCTTTCTTCTGCGCCGTTTCCGACGGCGGGTAAAATGATATCTTTTCATTGCCGAACGAAAAATAAAAAACAGGATCGCTAAAGACGCAACAATAATAATAATGAAAATAACCTGCTTCACATTAATAAAAATAATATTCTCTTCATCCTGAATCGGCTCTTCCGCAACCTCAAACGGCATTTGATGGTCAAAATCATATGTTGAGCGGTTCTCAGAAGCAAAATCAATCGTCGCCGTACCCAAGTAAGCACCATTATAACTATATATAATCTCAGCTATTGCGGAACTTCGCTCATTATTATATGTAATATCAGCATCTAAGCTGCTAAAATCGGTAGTTCTCGGCATGACTAAATAATCGTCACGATTCAGCGAAAGTAACGGACTGGAATCACCGAAAATATCATTTCCCGTCCTAAAAAAACTGGCATTTTCAATTGTATATCGTTTCTCATGATCTGCGACATTAACTATTTGGAAATTCGAAAAACCATAATCAAATAACTTAACCGTATCGTTAAACTGCTCAGGCGTCTCTTCTTTCAAAATAACACAAATAAGCCGCATCCCATCCTTCTCCGCCGCTGTCACCAGCGTCTGCCGTGAGGCATTCGTATAACCTGTTTTCCCGCCAAGGATATTGTAATTCGTCTGAATCTCACCATTTATCAAACGATGTTTATTGCGAACAACGAAATCGTCGGGCTGAGTATCTGTCGGGGTAAAATGATAAGAGACAGTATTGCCGATTTTGGCTAACATTTCGTGCTTGAAATATGCCGCCGCAATAAGAGCCAAATCATATGCCGTAGTATAATGATCTTCATCAAATAAGCCATGAGCATTCGTGAAATTCGTATTTTGACAACCTAACTCATGCGCTTTTTCCGTCATCATTTGAGCGAATGTTTCCATGTCGCCGCCGACATATTCCGCGATACCATTACAAACCTCATTAGCCGAAGCCACCATCGCACCATAAAGCGCCTGTTCGAATGTCAAAGACTCTCCCGCATCAATACCGATATTGGAAGTACCCCTGCCAATCGAATGCACCGCGTTATACGAAAACGGAATCATATCATTCAAATTCGCATGGTCAACTGCTAATAAACATGTCATTATTTTGGTAGTCGAAGCAGGGTACTGTATTTCGTGAATATTCTTTTCATATAAAATAACACCCGTATTTGCTTCATACAAAATAGCACCCGCCGCTCCGATAGCAGGACCGGCAGGCCAGTTTTCGATTAAATTGCTTTCGATGGGTAAAAGTTTCCGCGCTTCCGCCGCTTCCTGATTTTGCTCAAAAGTAGCCCGCACGGGAAATGGTATAAAAGAAAATATAAGTATATGTACAATCAAAAATGCGGTTAATTTTTTACGATTGAAATGCATTGCTATACTCCTCGCTGATAGGTATAGTATATAACAAAAAATTGCTCGAATCAATGAAATTTAATTCCGGACTTCCGCTCTTTATTTTCTCATGATTTAAAGCAATGATTTACATTTTTAATTCGGCATGATATATTTATTTTCGGGAAGAAGATTGGAGCCGAACAATGATTAAAATGATAATAACCGATCTGGATAATACGCTTTTGAGAAGCGGTACATATATTTCTGATTACACGATATCCGTATTAAAAGAGTGTCAGCAAAAAGGCATTAAAGTCGCTTTTGCAACCGCGCGGTCAACTCAGGCTTCTAAGGATTTTTTGGCGCAATTCAAACCTGATATTTTCATCGGTTATGGCGGCGGTTTAGCTTTCTGCGGAGATAATATCATCTACCGCTCGGAGATTTCTGCCGATGTTTCATATAATCTAATAAATGATTGTTTAAAAGAACCTTTGATTCCGATGGTTCTCGCCGTAAACGAATCTATTGCGCATACGAATATCAAAGAGTACTGTGAAGAATTTGACCATTATCAGTATGATGATTTTACGGTCAATCGAAATATCAGTTATCTGAAAATATCGGTGGTTGCGGCGAACCCTGACATTGTTGATAATATTGCCGTCCGTTATCCAATGTGTGATTTGCTTCGTTATACGGGGGAAGACTTATATCGGTTTGCAAATCAGGATGCGGTTAAATGGAAGGCTGTAAAGGCGGTTATTGATTATTTCAATATTCTTTCGGAGGAATTAGTCGCTTTTGGTGATGATCGAAATGATTTGGAAATGATCAAAAACTGCCCTAATGGGATCGCTGTCGGGAATGCTATTGATGAAGTTAAGGCTGTCGCTAAGAATATTTGTGAAACTAATGACAATGACGGTGTCGCCAAATGGATAAGTGAGAAAATTTTAGCGAGGTATTAATGCGTTTAAGAAATGTACCGGGTTCAGAAGATTTCATTGCAAAAAGCCCTTATGTCTGTACTGAACCGAATAAATATCAAGGCAAATGGAATAGTTATTTTGGAAATGATAATCCTGTTCATATCGAAATCGGAATGGGCAAAGGACAGTTTATTACAGAAATGGCGCGGTTAAATCCTGATGTTAATTACATTGGAATCGAGATGTATTCAAGCGTAATGCACCGGGCCGTGAAAAAGTTGGAGCAAATGACCGTTCGATTTAATAATTTAGCTTTGCTTTGCATGGATGCACGCAGGCTTTCAGATGTATTTGCCAATGATGAAGTTATGCGGATATATTTGAATTTTTCTGATCCATGGCCAAAAGCAAGACATGCTCGACGGAGAATCACTTCACGTAACTTTTTAGCTATATATGATAATATTTTGGACAAAGATGGGCATATTGAATTTAAGACCGACAATCAGAGTTTGTTTACTTTCTCACTGGAAGAGTTGGAAGCCGCAGGGTGGAGAACCGGCGCTGTTTCACATGATTTGCATAATGATGTTATGATGTGTTCAGGTAATGTAATGACGGAGTATGAGGAGAAGTTTTCGGCGCTTGGGAATCTTATTTATAAGTATGTGATTTGTCGATAATTGAATGTTGGACGTTACATCCAATTAGTTTATTTGATTGAAGAGGTATTGTGATATGGAGCTAATAATTAATAATGATAATTTTCAAAATGAAATACTTCAAAGTGAGATTCCCGTTCTTGTAGATTTTTATGCCGATTGGTGCGGCCCTTGTAATATGATGGCGCCGATATTAAGTTCCTTGGCTAATGATTTTGAAGGGCGCTTAAAAGTCGGGAAATGTAATATTGAAACGGAAATGGAGCTTGCTAATCAATATAATGTAATGTCGATTCCGACATTAATTATTTTTAAGGATGGGATGCCTGCCGATACGTTAGTGGGAGCTTTGTCGAAGAGTGAGTTGGTAGGTAGGTTGAATTTGATTTTGGGATGATGTGGGTGTTTATTTAGTTTTTGCTTTGATAGTTAAGTATCTTTACTGATTATGGTTTTATGATAGTATTTATTATTGTGCGTACATATAGTTTATAATTTCATATAGGGTAATTTCGAAATTTTCTGTTTACTTTCTAAAAAATTCTTCCTAATTTCGAGAAAAATAATTGACATTGTACCGTAAAAATTGTATTATGAACATTGTCCTTAGCATATCACCATCACATTGCTAAGATAACGAAGTGTGGCTCAGCTTGGTAGAGCGCTGCGTTCGGGACGCAGAGGTCGCAGGTTCAAATCCTGTCACTTCGATAAGAGAAAAGCCAGCAAATACAAGGGATTTGAGCAAAAGACCACTCATGACAAAGTGGTCTTTTTAGTTGATTTGACTACTATTTGACTACTACTCAGGTTTATTCTTAAAAATAATATCCTGTAAATCATTGCCGATTTTTTCATCAAGTTCTTTGAGTGCGTGAGTGTAGGAATGTGTAATAATAGGACTAACCAGCAAAACCCTGTAAACAAGGGGATTGCCGCGTTAGTCCAATTTTTTATGCCGCAAGGCGACCCCGAAAACAAAATCAAAATGAAAGGAAGCGATAAACAAATGTGTAAAATTTATGCAATAGCGTCGATGAAAGGCGGCGTAACCAAAACGACTACTTCGCTGAACTTGGCAACGGCTCTCGGCTTGACGGGCAAAAAGGTACTCATGGTTGACCTTGACCCGCAGGGCAGCCTTTCTATATGCGCCGGGGTAGAGAACCCCGACAAACTGACCCACACTACTTATTCCCTGCTCAACGCCGCGCTGAACGAGGAAGAACTGCCCGAACCGAGGGAGTACATCATACCTTGTGAGAAAATAGATATAATTCCCTGCAACATTAAGCTGTCGGCGTTCGAGTTGAACAGAGGACACGAAATCGGCGCGGAAAAAGCGTTGCAGACGGTAATCGAGCCGTTAAAAGAATTATACGACGTAATAATCATCGACACGCCGCCGTCGCTGGGTATTCTGACGGCAAACGCCCTCACAGCAAGCGGAGGGGTAATCATTCCGGTTACACCGCAGTTGCTTTCTGCTGTCGGAATGAAAATGCTTATCAAGACGATTCAAAAAATACAGAAACACGTCAATCCCACCGTCACCATTGAGGGCGTGTTAATGTCCATGTGCGATACACGCACGAATCTCTACAAAGAAATCAGCGAAATCATGGAAAAAACGTACAGCCAAACGGTGCGGATATTTGACACCATTATACCCCATTCCACGAAAGTTGGGGAAGCCAATCTCCGTCAGCAGAGCGTTTTAATTTACGATGAAAATTCCAAACCATCGCTGGCATACAAAAAATTCGCGGAGGAGTTGATGGCAAATGGCTGAACGCAAGAGCAAAGCGGAAGTTGAGCGGAATCTTCGGGCAATACTGCTTGACGAAGAACCTAATCCCAACGCCCCGACAAACGCTACCGAATCCCTTTTTGTTGACGAACTTATACCCTACGCAGACCACCCGTTTAAGCTGTACGAAGGCGAACGGCTTGACGATATGGTGCGGAGCGTTAAGGAACTCGGCGTAATCGTACCGGTTATCGTCCGACCGCTTGACGAGGATTACGAAATTTTAAGCGGACATAACCGTGTGAACGCCGCCAAAATCGCGGGATTGAAAAAAGTGCCGGTTATTATTAAAACGGGTTTAACCGACGAGGAAGCAAAGTTAATCGTCACCGAAACCAACCTTGTACAGCGTTCATTTGCGGATTTATCCCATAGCGAACGGGCTGTTGCGTTGAAAATGCACCTTGAAGCGTTGAAAGAATCCAACGGCGGTCAAGGCACTCGAACCGACCTTTTAGACGAGATAAAAACACTCTCAAACCCGCATGAAATCAAGGAAAACGGAACTTCTAATCTATTAGATGAGAAGTTGTTATCAGTAGAGAAAACAGGGTTAAAATATGGGTTGTCGAGTGCAAGTGTGGCGCGATATGTACGAATCGCACATCTTGTTAGCGATTTACAGCAACGTGTAGATAATGATGAAATTGGGCTTTATCCCGCTGTGTCGCTCTCCTACCTCTCGATTGATGAACAAAACAAATTAGAACGGCTTTTGAATGAATCCGCATACAAGGTTGATATGAAGAAAGCCGAATCCCTGCGGGAGTTTTCCGAGAGCAAGAAACTTACCAATGAAAAAATGGTACAGATTTTATCGGGCGAACTTAACAAAAAACCAAAGCCCAAAACCGCGCCGCCGCTGAAAATTAAGGCGAAAGTCTATCAGAAATTTTTTGACGGCGATACTCCACAAGCCGAAATGGAAGCGGTTGTTGAACAGGCTCTCGCGGAATATTTTGAGAATTATAAAAACGAGGAAAGCAAGGAGGACACGGCATAATGGCAGAAGTTTTAGCGTTACCCATGCGCGACAATCCCGACATTATTAAGTTGCTAAATTTATTCAACGCTCCCGAATATCAATCGGAACGGCGGGAATTTACGTCAATGCTGGATTATTTCGACGCTCTCACGAATCAGTACAACGCTCTTATGGAACAGATGTCCGTATTAAACGATAAAGTCAGCGGAATCGCCGACAAGAAAAATCCGCTTGTTATTATGACGGAACGCATGGGCAGTATCGTTTCAAGTATCGGCGATAAACTCGCAGCAATCAAAGACNGTATTNTNGATTTTGCCAAAGATACTCTTGAAGCGGCAAAAGACAAGAGTTTATCTGCGCTCGGAGCGGNTGCCGGATTTTTGCATATCAGCGACGGTCTGCAAGCNGTAAGCGAGGGGTTGAATAAAGCCGCCGCAAAGGTTGAAAATCTTGAATTATTC
>WQST01000086.1 GCA_009787745.1 Lachnospiraceae bacterium | reverse complement strand
ATCCGAGCCGTAACGGCCGGCACGGGCATCTTTATACGAACGAAGGGAAATTTAATTTATTCAATAAAAAATACGAGTCAGACGCCCGCCCGATCGATGAAACCTGCGCCTGCCCCGCCTGTGTACGCTACTCACGCGCATATATCCGGCATCTTTTAAAAGCAAAAGAAATGCTGGGAATGCGGTTATGTGTGCTGCATAATCTCTATTACTATAATACCATGATGGAAGAAGCAGGAGAAGCGATAATGGAAGGGAAGTTTGCTGAGTATAAGAGTAGGAAGCTTCGGTTTTATTGAATGATGTATTAAAAAATAAGTGGAGGTAAAATTGGAAAACATTGAATTAATTTTTGATAAAAATGGAAATAATGGGAGTATAAAAATTAATCTTAAACAGGGAGAGTTGATAATTCAAAAAAACTTCCAAGATAGCTTGTTTAATGGAATTACGATAGGTGAAATAATAAAGACTATTAACACTGCTCATAAGAAATATGGAAAGTATAAATATAATATTGTGCTGATACTAAAAAATGTAAATTTTTCCGATAAGCTAACTTATATTTTTTTAGAATGTATATGTTATTATTTGCTAAATATTGGGCATCCTGTACAAATAAAAATGAGTGTGAATAATAAAATTAATACTAGAGGAATTTACTCATCACCTTTAAAATTATTAATGGATATGGGTAACCACAATAAAATTAAATATCTGGATTCTTTTAAATTTGAAATTTACGGATATCATTATAGAAGGTTAATTAGTAAAAATAAAGAAATTGATTATTTTTGTGATTTATACAAGGAAATAGATAGTTTTTTAAAAAGTTTTGTAAATGATGATAAAAGTAGAGATGATGTTTCGCAAGTAGTTACAGAGTTAGCAGGAAATGTATTCGAGCATGCAGAAACAGATTGCTTAATTGATATAGATGTGGCACCTGATTATAAGAAGCCGAATGATGATAACTATTATTATGGTATCAATATTGCAGTAGTAAATTTTTCTGAAAAATTACTTGGAGATGATATAATTAAGAATATTTTGAAAGGAGATAAAGTAAAATTTAATGATAGATATAGCTATGTACTTAAGGCAAATAATAATCATGAAAAATTTTTTGATAAAAATTATACAGAAAATGACTTTTCAATTATTACAACATTTCAAAGAAATATTTCCGGAAGGAATGATAAATTCCAAACAGGTGGTATAGGCTTATCAAAGCTAATAAAATCATTAGGAAATAGAGCAGAGGAATCTTATTGCTACGTAATTTCAGGGAAAAGATGTTTGAAATTTTATAATGATTTATTAGAATATGATGATGATGGATGGATTGGCTTCAATGATAGTAATAATTACCTAGATATGAAGCCAAAAGAAAATGTAGTGACTGATGGTTATATATATGTTCCGGGTACAGCATATAATTTTTGTTTTATAATGAAGGGAGAAAGAATTGAAAACGATTAACAAAAAAGAAGTTAGATTAAATTTTGGTAAAGCAACTACAAGACTTGCTGGAAATCCATATGGGCGAGAAGTATTTGAAAAACAAGCTAAACAAATTATTGACTATAATGCAGAAAATACTGTTATTTTTCCCGATACGATTGAAAAGGTTGCATCTTCATTTGTACAAGGATTTTTTGCAGAAATAATTGAAAAAATTGGATATGCCAAATTTGACGAAGTAATTAAAATTAAAGCACAAAATGAAGAACTCGAAAATGACATTCACGATGATTTACTTTACTGATGGAGGGAAAATGGACAATATAGCAACTACAATAATGGCTTTATGTGCTTTAATTATCTCTATTATATCACCAATATTCAGAGTTTATTGGAGCAATAAATTAAATAGGGTTAACTTGACGTCTACATATTTGAAAGAAGTATATGGAAAAATATTGTATGAAGATTTACCAGTAGCACGAGAGCATATTCATATTAACAATAATATAATTGAAGGATGTGATCTTTTATTATCCGTTCTTAGAGATATCCGAAAGCGTGCTTTATACTTTAAGAGTACTAATAAAGTTTTTTATGAAGGAATACATAGGGAAATACAAGAGCTGGAAAATCATCTTTTTAAAGCAGGTGATCCCATGACAAGTGAGCAAATTGCAGAATTTTTAAACACGACAAATGAGTATATCGAAAATATATATGGTTATATGTCGGATGTATATTTGGGAAAATATAAAGTCACCTGATCATTATGAAACATTAATATTTTGCTCAGTTTTGAGTTTGTCAATTATCATAAAATAACTCCAATTTTCAAATTACAAATTAATTTCTCTTTCCTATTGTCTTTACCCACTATTTTGTGTATGATAAGCTTTGAACGAAAACGAACAATGTAATCGTTTAAGAATATTTTAATCGTGTTAAACACGACATGGAGGATTAAATGAATATTTTACTTGCAGCGGATGATGCCGTTGGACTAGCCGGGATGGGGACAGCAGGACTATTGATATACATGGTGGTCATTTTCGGTTTTCTTTATATCTTTATGATGCGTCCGCAGAAAAAAGAGAAGAAAAGGGTTCAGGAAATGCTGTCACAAGTGGCAATAGGTGATTCGGTTCTGACGAGCAGCGGATTTTACGGCACCGTCATTGACCTTACCGACGATACCGTTATCGTTGAATTCGGCAATAACAAAAACTGCCGCATCCCAATGCAGAAAGCGGCAATTGCCCAGATAGAAAAACCGGAAACAGAATAGATATGATAGTAATGATGATTTGCGGAGCAAATCATCATTACTCCAATCAATAAAAGCGCAGAAATGCGCTTTTTAAATAATCCTAGAGAAAGAGCAAGTTTGAAAGTCTTTGACTTTCAAACCCACTAATTAATGTAGTTTCGCAGACTCTGTCTGCGAAATGCAGGGGTATAAATTATGAAACTAAACATTACCTTAATCCCTGGTGACGGAATCGGTCCGGAGATAATCGACGCAACCAAGATAATCCTTAACCAATTAGCCGCTACATACCAACACGAAATAATATATAGCGACATATTGATGGGCGGAGCATCAATAGATGTCCATGGCGTCCCCCTGACTCAGGAAGCGGTCGAAACAGCCAGGCAAGCCGATGCCGTTTTGATGGGTTCAATCGGCGGTGATACATCCTCATCCCCCTGGTACCAACTTGAACCGCATCTTCGTCCCNAGGCGGCTTTATTACAGATTAGAAAAGAACTTAACCTCTTTGCCAATCTGCGCCCTGCCATTCTCTATAATGAACTGAAAGAAGCCTGCCCACTAAAAAAAGAAATCGCCGAACTCGGTTTCGATATGATTATCATCCGCGAACTGACAGGCGGACTATATTTCGGTGAACGAAAAACCGTCACCGAAAACGGTGTCCGCAAAGCAACAGATACCTTAGTATATGACGAAAATGAAATTCGCCGAATCGCCATTAAAGCCTTTGAAATCGCGATGAAGCGCAAAAAGCAAATCATCAGCGTCGATAAAGCCAATGTCCTTGATTCATCACGCTTATGGCGGAAAGTTGTCGAAGAAGTAGCGGAAGATTACCCCGAAGTCACCCTTTCCCATATGCTGGTCGATAACTGCGCAATGCAGTTGGTCAAAAACCCCGCTCAGTTCGATGTCGTCCTGACGGAGAATATGTTCGGTGATATTTTATCCGATGAAGCCAGTATGATTGCGGGGTCAATCGGAATGCTCCCGTCGGCATCATTAAATGATACCAAATTCGGCCTTTATGAGCCGAGCCATGGCTCGGCGCCCGATATTGCGGGACTTGATCTCGCCAATCCCTTAGCGACGATTTTGTCCGCCGCCATGATGCTGAAATATTCATTTGATTTGGATAAAGAAGCGAAAGCTTTAGACGCCGCAGTCAAACAAGTAATTGCCGACGGTTACAGAACAGGTGATATTTTTACCCCGCCGTTTACGAAAGTCGGGTGTAGCCAAATGGGTCAATTAGTAGCAGAAAGGATAGTATGAAAAGTTATTCTAAATCAGCAAAGAACGCTGATTAAGAATAACTAGTCGCGCTTTGCGCGACTTTTCATACGGCAAATTTGTGCTTGCGCCCAAATTCGCAGGTAGTGGCAGGCATAAGAAAGATAGTGTGATTAAAGCTTCACACGGTATGGAGATTATGAAAATGAAAAGTGATAGCGTAAAAACAGGAACCCAACAAGCCCCCCACCGCAGTCTGTTCAGAGCTTTAGGTTATACCGAAGAAGAACTTAAACGCCCTTTAATCGGTGTCGTCAGTTCATATAATGAAATCGTCCCGGGGCATATCAATCTTGATAAAATATGCGAAGCTGTAAAACAAGGCGTCGCAATGGCAGGCGGTACCCCCGTCATGTTTCCCGCGATTGCCGTATGTGACGGTATCGCAATGGGTCATATTGGGATGAAATACTCCTTGGCGACCCGTGACCTAATCGCCGATTCCACCGAATGCATGGCACTTGCACACGGTTTCGACGGTCTTGTTATGATTCCCAACTGCGACAAGAACGTCCCCGGACTCTTAATGGCCGCTGCCCGCCTAAATATCCCGACGATTTTCATCTCGGGCGGACCGATGCTGGCAGGAGTTGTAAATGGTGAAAAAAAGAGCCTTTCATCGATGTTCGAAGCTGTCGGAGCGGTAGCCTGCGGAAAAATGACCGCCGAACAACTGACCGAACTCGAAGAAAAAGCCTGCCCCACCTGCGGTTCCTGTTCAGGCATGTACACCGCCAATTCCATGAACTGCCTGACCGAAGCCCTCGGAATGGGCTTAAAGGGAAACGGCACCATCCCCGCCGTCTACTCCGACCGCATCCGCCTTGCCAAACAAGCGGGAATGCAAATCATGCAATTAATAACACGTGATATCAAACCACGTGATATCATGACCCCCCAAGCATTCATCAATGCCCTGACTGTCGATATGGCGCTCGGCTGTTCCACCAACTCCATGCTCCACCTCCCCGCCATCGCCAATGATGCGGGGGTCGAACTAAACCTAGCCATCGCCAACGACCTATCAAGAAAAACCCCCAACCTCTGCCACTTGGCGCCCGCAGGCCCCGCCTTCATTGAAGAACTAAACGAAGCAGGCGGAGTCTATGCCGTCATGAAAGAGCTGGACAGCCTGAACCTCTTAAACACCGGCCAAATCACCGTCACAGGAAAAACCGTGGCGGAAAACATAAAAGACGCCGTCAACAAAAACCCCGAAATCATCCGCCCCGCCGCCAACCCCTTTTCCATAACAGGCGGTATTGCAGTCCTATACGGCAACCTCGCCCCCGAAGGATGCGTCGTCAAGCAATCCGCCGTAGTTCCCGAAATGATGACCCACCAAGGACCCGCCCGCATCTTCGATTGCGAAGAAGACGCCGTAACCGCGATTGCAACCAACCAAATAAACAAAGGCGATGTCGTCGTCATCCGCTACGAAGGCCCCAAAGGCGGTCCCGGGATGCGTGAGATGCTGAACCCCACCTCAACAATCGCGGGAATGGGCTTAGGCTCATCAGTAGCCCTCATCACCGACGGCCGCTTCTCAGGAGCCAGCCGCGGAGCATCAATCGGACACGTAGCCCCCGAAGCCGCCGTAGGCGGTCCCCTAGCCCTAATCGCCGAAGGCGATCAAATAAAAATCGACATCCCTAATAACAGCTTAGAAGTCCTCTTAAGCGACGAAGAATTAGCAACAAGACGAAATAGCTGGACTCCCCGCCCCCCCGCCGTCACCACAGGCTACCTAAACCGCTACCGCAAAATGGTCACAAGCGCCGCCCGCGGCGCGATACTGGAAATTAATTAAATAAAATATAACCCCACAGAACCTACATCAAAACCTAACCCACCCCACAGGAGGAAACCCCATGCAATACACAGGCGCAGAAATCATCATAAAATGCCTAAGAGAACAAGGAACCGACACCGTTTTCGGCTACCCCGGCGGCACCATCCTAAACGTCTACGACGCCCTATACAAATACGAATCCGAAATCAAACACATCCTCACATCCCACGAACAAGGCGCCGCCCATGCCGCCGACGGCTATGCCCGCGCCACAGGCAGGGTAGGTGTTTGTTTAGCGACCAGCGGCCCCGGTGCCACCAACCTAGTCACAGGCATCGCCACCGCCTACATGGACTCCATCCCCGTCGTCGCCATCACCTGTAACGTCATCCTCCCCCTCCTCGGCAAAGACTCCTTCCAAGAAATCGACATCGCAGGCGTAACAATGCCCATCACCAAACACAGCTTCATCGTAAAAGACGTAAAAAGTTTGGCGGACACCATCCGCAAAGCCTTCGAAATAGCCAAATCAGGTCGCCCGGGCCCCGTTTTAGTCGATGTCACCAAAGACGTCACCGCCGCCCTATACGACTACAAAAAAATAACACCAGTTATCGAATCCCCCCGAAATACATACACCCAAGACCAAATCGACAAAGCCGCCGCCTTAATCTCCAAGGCCAAAAAACCCTTCATCTACCTTGGCGGAGGTGCGATTATCTCCGATGCCGCCGATGAAGTAAAAGAATTTGCCGAAAAAATAAATGCCCCCGTCTGCGACACCCTCATGGGTAAAGGCGCTTTCGACGGAAAAAGCGACCTATACACAGGCATGATCGGTATGCACGGTACCAAAGCCTCTAACTTAGGCGTCAGCGATTGCGACCTCCTAATCGCTTTAGGCGCCCGCTTCTCCGACCGCGTCGTCGGCAATGTCAAGAAGTTCGCCGCCAAAGCCAAAATCATCCACATCGACATCGATGCCGCCGAAATCAACAAAAACGTCATCACCCATGCCGAAATAGTCGGCGACCTGAAAGAAATCCTCACAAAATTAAATACTGTCATAACCCCTAAGACCCACCCCGAATGGATCGCCCATATAAAAGACCTAAAAACCAAGTTCCCCCTTAACTATAACCGCGAAAACCTCTCATGCCCCTACGTAATCGAAGAAATCTACCGCATGACGGACGGCGACGCAATCATCACCACCGATGTCGGACAACACCAAATGTGGGCGTCGCAGTACTACAAATTCTCCAAACCCCGCACCTTCTTATCATCAGGCGGTCTTGGCACGATGGGCTACGGTCTCGGTGCTTGTATCGGTGCCAAAAGCGGGCGCCCTGAAAAAATTTGCATCAATATCGCGGGCGACGGATGCTTCCGCATGAACATGAATGAACTGGCGACAGCAGGCCGCTACAATATCCCCATTATCCAAATCATTATCAACAACCACGTCCTCGGCATGGTGCGCCAATGGCAGACACTATTTTATGAAAAACGCTATTCGCAAACCATTTTAGACGACAAAGTCGATTTTACCCTCGTCGCCAAAGGTCTTGGCTGCGAAGCCTTTAGAGTCACCCAAAAAGAAGAATTTGCCCCCGCTTTCGAAAAAGCCCTCGCCCTTGGCGCCCCCGTCGTCATCGAATGCATCATCCCCCAAGACGACAAAGTTTTCCCCATGGTTCCCGCAGGCGCCCCCATCAGCGAAGCCTTTGACGAAAAAGACCTACATTAATCCCTGATAGGTAACAAAAGATGAAACTACTCCTAAAAAGCACAATAATAGGTCTTTTCATAATCGGAATCCTAACAACGGCGATGTATATTTTCCTTGCTAGGTATTATCGCGAAGAATTTAGCTATAATACTTGGATTAACGGCGTCTACTGCACAGGAAAAAGCATCGCCGCCGTCAATCAGGAGCTAATCAGTAACTTCGCATACGACGGTCTGACCGTATTCGACCGTGAAGGCAACCCCCACAAAATTTGTGCGGAAAAAATCGCTCTAAGCATCGACTTTACCCCTCGTTTGGAAGCCTTCAAAAACTCGCAAAACCCCTATCTGTGGATTGATAATCTCTTCAAGAGTACTGTCGGAAATACAATAACACCCGTTATTGTATACGACGAAAAAGCCCTCGAAAGCGAAGTTAACAGTCTCCATTTCTTCAAAACAGGAAATCAAGACCTAAAAATTAAGAAAACAACCCACGGCTATCAGCTAATCAACAACCGCCAAAATGTCCTAAACCACGCCAGAGCCAAAACCTTAATCCGCGACGCGCTCACAAACTACGAAACCCATCTAGACCTCTTCGAATACTTCGAAGACCTCCCCCTTGACGCAAAGATGCGGAATGACTTAAACCTATGGGCGAAAATAGAAGAATTTCAGAACTGCCTTATTATCTATCAGATGGGCGATGAGCAGATACCACTTGACGCTTCCGTTGTGAGCGATTGGATTAGCGTTGACCGGCACGGCGGATTCATCCTTGACGATAACCTGTCCCCCATCCTGAATCAGGAAAAAGTGCGGGCTTTTGTCGCCGGTTTAGCCGCGCAATATGATACAGTCGGCGGAACCAGACGCTTCATGTCGTCTCGCGGTGAGTATTTAAATGTAAGCGGCGGCATCTACGGCAATATCCTTAATCAGGAAGCGGAGTTTGAATGGATTTTAGAGAATTTTGCGGCAAAAGAAGAACTGATCCGCGAGCCTGAATACAAAAAGAAAGCCTTTAAGCAAGGCAAAAATGATATCGGGGATACATACATAGAAATCGATATGACCGCGCAAATGATGTATTTTTATCATGAAGGCAATCTAATCGTTGAAACCCCTGTCGTGACAGGCAATATGGCACGGAAATGGGCGACCCCCGAAGGCGTCAATTATGTCTACTCCAAACAAAGAAACCGCATTCTGAGAGGTGAAGGTTATGCTTCGCCTGTCAAATACTGGATGCCCGTCAACGGCAACATCGGCATTCACGACGCTTCATGGCGCCGCGCCTACGGCGGCGATATCTACCTGACCGACGGTTCACGCGGCTGTATCAACACCCCCTTCGACGATGTAAAAATAATTTTCGACATGGTCGAACTAGGCACCCCCTGCGTAATGTATTATTAAAGATTACAGCACTTTACTTTTC
>WQST01000085.1 GCA_009787745.1 Lachnospiraceae bacterium | reverse complement strand
CTCACAATAAGAAAAATATTCATCCGCCTTCACCCCACGTTTTAGGATAAGCTTTCGTGCCGGACGTTCAATGATTTGTGTAAAAATAACTGTTGTTTGATTCATTTCGACATCTCCTTTTTTGGTTTTTGCGCGGTTAAGATAATAGTAGGGAATCAACCAACCTTTAGGTTGCGGGCAATCTGCGTATTTTTTCGGCGCTATCCCGAATCCGCTGGAAAATGCCCGCGTAAATCCCTCATGGCTGTCAAAGACGAAATCCAATGCAATATCAAGCACCTTGCTCTTTCCACTTCGTAAAGCAAAAGCAGACGCCGTTAACCGTTCACGGCGAAGATACTCAAACGGAGCATAACCTGTCTCGTCCTTGAATATCCTGGCCGCGTGATATTGAGAATACCCTGCTGCTTTTGCCAAATCACTTGAAGTTATCGCATCTTTAAGATGTAATGCAATATAATCTTTCATCCGCTTGACGGCATCAGAAGCTGTAACTGTAATCAAAACTTCGTTTTTACTTTCACTCACTATTCTTAGCCTCTCTAATGCGATTATAGGAGCTTTAACAATATTTTTCTTGACTTCAATTGCTAAAGATACTCGAAATCTACCTATTTGTCAATATTTGTTCCGAAGGCATTTTTATATATCAATGTGCATATTTATTTCAAAAGATGACTTTTCGTCAAGGCCGGTTTTTGTCCGGACAAACGAACACATTGATGCTCACTTCGCCACCTGCTTTACGGCGCTGGTTCTGATTCGTCTTCTCCAAGTAAAACTAAATAATAAATACCCCATTAAAAAAATGCTAAATTCTCTTCGTAAATATAACTGCATTAATATCGGTGCCAACTTATGGCAGTTCATTTACCATGATGAAATCATAACTGCCTGTGAGAAAGAATTTAATATGGAATTAAATAATAAATACCGCAGTCAAGGAGAAATTCGGCGGCTTCTGCGATATTAATAAGATAAAGGCTTAAAACAAACAACCGATCCGTTTGAGGTGGGTCTACAAGCCTGCCGAAGTAGCATTCAATTTAAGATTGCCCTTTAAAGGGCAATTTCCATCAAACACAAGGCATCGCCTCTGACCTATATGCAAACCAGTAAACCTAAAGCTTAACTTCCAACATCATATCACTTAGGTCTTTAAATCGTGAGTTCCAATTAAATAGAAAAAATATTTTCAACTTTGAAAAATAAGGCGATATACCACAGGCAGGTAAATCGCCAGACCGTGCATGTTCACAGGCCTATAGCGATTTTACTTCCAAACTCGAGATTTTACCTTTTTTGTTGGGAAAATACAAGCTGTTTCTAAATATTTTACAAATATTTTAATTTTTCGTGAATAGTTGTGGTATGATGGGAAGTAAGTAAGCCGAAATCAGGGCGAAAGGTGAAGTGCATGGAAACAAATCGCGGTATACGAACAATCAATCAATCCGAACATATAAGTAAGATTATTGAGTTCATCAAAACTTATCAGGAAAATTCCGCCGATCTTTTGGCAAGGGAAGCTAAATGCCTTGATATTCAATTCCCTGCGTCGCTTTGTTCCATTGGCGATGATGATTTGATCGCGGGTGAAATAAAGTATTTAGCTGTCGGCTTCGCCCCTCAGCACAATAATGATTTGGGCTATTTTTTGGATTATGAGCAAATCGCTTTATTCGGGGCGCGGGAGCAAGAGAAGCTAAAACCTTATCTTGCGTATTACGAGAAGGAAACCACCGCGCGAAAAGTAAGAAATGCCTACCCGGAAGAACTCAGGAATGCCCTTCCTTCCGATGCCTATACGAAAGACAGTTATGCCGCTTACCCCTTATACCGAATGAGCGGCGCCCAGCCCGACTATAAAAAACTGATAAGCTTAGGCATCCCGGGAATTATGGAGACGCTCGGCGAAAGTCCGCTTAATCAGGCGATGAAAAGCGTTCTTCAAACTTTAGTAAACGTTTGCTTATTTTATGCGGAAATGGCTTTGAATATGGCTAAAAGCGCTGAACAGGAGCGGGCAAACCAATTAAAGAAAATGGCGGAAGCTCTAAAAAATATCACCCAAGCCAAACCGGCCTCTTTTCATGAAGGTCTCCAACTCATGTTTCTTTACTCACTGCTGTCGGGTGCTTTTAATTATGGCCGCCTCGATTTATATTTAGGTGATTTATTGGCGGCTGACCTAGAAAACGGTTCGCTTGACGAAGAACAAGCCCTTGCCCTGCTTATTTCTCTATGGAAACTTATCATTATCCGGAAAAATACTTTCGATGCCCGCGTTATTATCGGCGGGCGGGGACGAAGTAACGAAGAAAATGCCGATAAACTCGCCCTTTTAGCAATGAAAGCTTCCGCATCTTTAAAAGAAACTTTGCCGCAGCTAACTTTGCGTATCTATGACGGCATGAACCCCGCTTTGTTAGAAACGGCTATTGACACGATCAATATAAGCGGAGTTTATCCCATGCTTTATAATGATGATGTGAATATTCCCGCGGTCAGCAAGGCTTTTCGGATTGAGCTTTCGGAAGCATGTGCATACCTTCCCTTTGGGTGCGGTGAATATGTCATAAGCCACCGTTCATTCGGAACCCCCAGCGGTCTTATCAATTTACTTAAATGTCTTGAATTTGCCTTATTTAATGGCATTGATATGGTTTCAGGCCAAAAATACGGACTTGATACGGGCAATTTAGCGGATTATGAAAATTTTGAAGATTTATTTTCCGCTTACTGCCGGCAGGTTGAGTATTTTACTGATGCTTTAGCCAAGCAAGAAGCTTTGGAATACGAAATTGCCGCCAAGGAAGCAGGGTATCTCTACTATTCTATCTTGTTTGATTCCTGTCTTAAGCGGAATAAAGCCATTTTTAACGGCGGTATCAAATATCTGGGCGGTACCTTGGAAAGTTACGGAAATACTAATGCCGGCGATTCTTTGACTGCTATTAAAAAGCTTGTTTTTGAAGAAAAGCAGATTACGAAAGATGAACTTTTACAGGCACTTAAAAGCAATTTCGAAGAGCATGAAGATATCCGTCAATTATTAATCAGCGCGCCCAAATATGGCAATGATGATGATGATGCCGATCAAATGATTTGTGAAATTCACAATCATATCTGTCAGACCGCAAGGGCGCAGGCGGATAAAGTTGGTTTACATAACTATATGATTGTCATTATCAATAACTCGATCAATACGACCATGGGACAGTTTACAATTGCTTCGGCGGACGGAAGAAAAGCTTTCGAACCTTTAGCCAATGCCAATAACCCTTCAGGCGGTATGGATCAAAGCGGGATTTTAGCGTTTCTTAATTCATTGGTTAAAATTGACCCGACAATCCATGCAGGGGCGGTTCAGAATATAAAACTGGCAAAGGATATGCTGACGATTCACAAAGAAAATACTGTCAATCTCATAAAATCTTATTTTTCCAACGGCGGAACCCAGGCAATGATTACCGCTTTATCGCGGGGCGATTTAGAAAAAGCTCTGAAAGAACCTGAAAAATATCCTCATCTAATCGTTCGGGTCGGCGGTTTCTGTGCCAGATTCGTTGAACTTGATAAAAAAGTGCAACAGGAGATTTTGAACAGAACCGAGTATGAAAAGATATTCTAAATCAGCAAAGGACGCTGATTAAGAATATCTAGTCGCGCAGAGCGCGACTTTTCATACGGCAAATTTGTGCTACGCACAAATTCGCGGGGGTTGGCAGGCTTTTCGTTAACAAGTTTTACACTAAGGCGAAGAATTGATGTTTTTTTGGAGGACTTCGCTTCGCTCAGGATGGCTAACTATTAATGATGTTTACAGGAGGTACTTGATGCCAATTATTGCAGATTACCATTTACACTCTTCCTACTCGAAAGACTCCATCGCTGATATGGAAGAGATGATTATTCGGGCTGTTGCTTTGGGGCTTGATAGGATGTGCTTTACCGAACATATGGATATTGATTTCCCTGTCTCGGAAGAAATGCCTGAGGGGTTCTTTATATTGGATACGGATGACTATTTTCGTCAGCTTGCTCATTGGCGGGAAAAGTATTCTGACCGTATCGCGATAGGATTCGGCGTCGAACTGGGAATACAACCGCATCTTAAGGATATCTTGGAAAAATATGTGAGTAGCTATGATTTTGATTTTGTGATCGGGTCGGCGCATGTCGCAAACGGGAAAGACCCCTATGCAAAAACCTTTTTTGCAGGCCGCAGTGACCGAAACGCTTATCGCGAATATTTTGAATCTATTTATGATGATATTATTAGTTTTAATGATTTCGATGTGTTCGGTCATCTTGATTATGTGGTGCGGTATGGTATGAATAAAGATCGGGATTATTTTTGTGAGGAGTATTTTGATGTTTTTAGAAATATATTGACCGAATTGGTCAATAAGGGGAAGGGAATTGAAATAAATACAGGCGGGTTCAGGTACGGGTTAAGGGAATTGCATCCATTTAATGCTATTTTAAAGCTTTACCGTGAATTAGGCGGTGAAATTATTACGATTGGGTCGGATGCTCATGATCCGTCAGATATCTGCCGCGTCTTTGACCGTGCCAATGAAACTCTCGCGGAGTGCGGTTTTAAGTATTATACGGTTTTTGATAAGCGGAAGCCGATTTTTGTTAAAATATAGGGTAATCACATTATCGTACCCCCCCCCAAGACATAATCCCCGTCGTAGAATACCGCCGCTTGACCGGGGGTTATGGCTCTGACGGGATTCATAAACGTGCATAATATCTTATCTTCACCGATTCGCTCAATTACCGCTTCCCCGCCCTGATGCGCATAGCGGACTTTCGCTACGACATTACGCGGTGCTTTTAAATCCGCCATACCCATGAAATTAAGCTGATTACATTTAAGCGATGAAGAAAAAACATCCTCACTTTCACCTAATACCACCTCATCCGTGCCGGGGCGTATTTCCGTTACAAATACCCTTCGCCCCATTGAAAGCATAAGCCCCTTCCGCTGACCGACCGTATAATGTGTGATACCTTTATGGACGCCTAATACCTCACCGTCTTTAGTCACGAAATTACCCTGCGGCGGGAGCTTAAGCCCCGAAGTTTCGGCGGTTTGAGCAATAAACTTGGCATAATCATCATCGGGGATAAAACATATTTCCTGGCTGTCGGGCTTATCAGCAACGGGCAGGTTTTCAGCGACAGCGATTTGCCTGACTTCTTCCTTTGCATAATCACCGATTGGCATTAACGTATGTCCTAATTGATACTGGGTTAAGTTATAAAGTGCGTATGTCTGATCTTTCGCGGCTGTTGCGGATTTACTGACCGCGAGACGTCCATGTTCTGTCGTCCTCACCCTTGCATAGTGACCTGTTGCGATATAGTCGGCGCCGATAGATAAGCTTCGGTTAAGCAACGAATCCCATTTCACATAGCGATTACAGGCAATACAGGGATTCGGAGTCCGTCCGCATAGATATTCCGCGACGAAATAATCGATTACATTTTTTTTGAACTCATCTTTAAAATTCATTACATAATACGGAATATCAAGCGCTTCGGCGACTCTTCTTGCATCATCCGCCGCCTTAAGACCGCAACAGCCGCCGTTATCCGCTGTTTGCTGCCCGTCCTGCCAGATTTGCATTGTCACGCCGATCACATCATATCCTGCTTTTTTAAGCAAAAATGCCGCAACGGAGGAATCAACCCCGCCCGACATTCCGACGACTACTTTTTTGTTCTTATTCATGCTCATGTTCCGAAATATCTGTTTGGGGCTTTTTAAGTCCTTCGATGACGATTCCGTTTTTTTCCGCATAATCCCAAAGCGCCGCATGGATCGCTTCTTCCGCCAGCAAAGAGCAGTGAACCTTTACTTCGGGTAAACCGTCAAGTGCATCAAGCACCGCTTTATTGGTTACTTTTATTGCATCGTGAATCGTTTTGCCGATGACCATCTCTGTCGCGATACTGCTGGTGGCAATGGCGGCACCGCAACCAAAGGTCTTAAACTTACAGTCCCTGATAATTTGGTTTTCATCAACATCAAGATAAATGCGCATGATATCGCCGCATTTAGCATTTCCGACCGTCCCGACCCCCGAAGCGTTCTCTATTTCCCCTGAATTACGCGGGTTGCTTATGTGATCCATTACTTTTTCTGTGTACATATAACTCCTTATTTTTTATTTATATAATCCTCATAAAGCGGCGACATATTGCGTAATTTAAGGACGATTTCCTTAACCGCTTTTACCACTGCATCAATTTCTTCGCGGGTATTTTCCATGCTTAGGGTAAGCCGAAGCGAACCATGCGCGATTTCATGGGGTAAGCCGATTGCCAGCAAGACATGCGAGGGGTCAAGCGAGCCCGATGTACAAGCCGAACCGCTTGAAGCCGCGATACCTTTCATATCAAGCATAATTAAAAGTGATTCGCCCTCAATAAAGCGAAAACTAAAGTTCACATTATTAGGCAGACGCCTTTCGGAGTCGCCGTTTAAGCGGCAATGAGGTATTTCGCCGTTTATCTGCTCAATCAAATAATCACGCAAAGATATTAGCTTCCTACTTTTTTCGGGCAAATTCGCCATTGCCAGCGCACAAGCTTTCCCGAATCCAACGATTCCCGGGACATTCCCCGTCCCCGCCCGCCGTCCGCGCTCTTGCGAACCGCCGTGAATAAACGGCTTAATCTTAATCCCTGTCCGAATATAAAGACCGCCGACCCCCTTCGGGCCATGAATCTTATGAGCGCTGATGCTCAACATATCAATCATATATTCATCGACATCAATCGGTATTTGCCCGAAAGCTTGGACAGCATCAGAGTGAAAAATAATGCCGTTTTTCCGTGCCAATTCACCAATTTCACGAATCGGCTGAATCGTCCCGATTTCATTATTGGCAAAACAAACCGAAATCAGGATTGTCTCAGGCCTGATGGCTTTTTCCAGTTCATCTATTTTGATAATTCCTGCTTCATCGACGGGAATATAGGAAACGCTGTAACCTGTTTCCGCCAGATACGCAAAAGTCTTAAGAATACCGTGGTGTTCAATCGCCGACGTTATGATATGCTTTCCTTTATCCTGATATGCTTCCGCCGTGCCTTTGATCGCCCAATTATCAGATTCTGTCCCGCCCGCCGTAAAATAAATTTCCGTACTCTTAGCATTTAAAGATAAGGCAATCTGCTCCCTTGCCGTGCTGACAGCCTTCGCGGCACTTGAACCAAGACTATATATTGAACTGGGATTCCCGTATTGTTCAGTAAAATAGGGAAGCATTTCATTTAATACTTCCGTTGCTACCTTTGTCGTAGCGGCATTATCCATATATATGATATTGCTCATAGAAACCAACCTTTTTGTGCTTACCCAATGTCTGTATATCTTTTCATACTATACAAAAAAACTCTTATTGTGTCAAGTCAAGCAAAATCAAAAATTCCCGGCTTTCGCGATACCATTCGTCATTCTCTAAAGTGACTTTCAAACTCATTTCCGTACCCCTTGGCAACTTATCAATCGGAATCTCGATAATGATATCTTTGTCAGGATGATAAACCGCGCCGTCTTTGATTAATATTTTGTAACCTTCCTGTTCCCTGATAAATACTGTAAAGCCGCTTGCCGCCGCATACGCTTCACTATGCAGGAAAACCAACAGCAATAGCAGTAAAAGCAACATGACAAAGATCAGCACCGCAGAAAAAAGCCGGATTATTATTTTCATAAAGCGGCTGATTTTGTTCGTCTTACGATAAGTAAAGCGGAGTAATGCAAGTTTCAGCCGATCGATATCCCGATAACGCTTCTGCGGTTTAATTTGCATACAACAAGAAATTATTTGTTTAATCCCGCGGTCAATATGGCGGGATTTTTGCACCTTTCCGTTCTTTCCTACCGAAGCTTCTTTACCTGCCAACATATAATATAATACCGCCCCCAAGCTGTAAATATCCTCGGTTTCATGCCGGTCATCCGCAGTAAACAGCTCAGGCGCCGAAAACCCCGGGGTTCCTGCCCGTTTAACCGAACAGCGCCCGTTATGGCTCATGAAAGCCGTTCCGAAATCGATTAACTTAATCCGCATATCACCGGTAACAAAAATATTCGCAGGTTTTAAATCACAATAAATAATCGGCGGTTTGAATGAATGCAGATACTTTATCACGGAAAACAATTGCCTTATCAAGAAGATTGCTTCATGCTCTTTAAGCGCACCGTTTTGGTTAATATAATCCGCGAGTGTCGTGCCTTTTATCAGTTCCATTACCATATAATCGTTTTTATTTTCACTAAAAAAATCAAAAACAATCGGTAATGCCGAATGCTCCATATCTTTTAGAATATGTACTTCATGCCACAGATTTCCCGCTTTTTTCGCCATTTGCCATGATAATTGCTTGATTGCGACCTCTTGCCGTAAATGCCTGTCGTATGCCAAATAAACAATTCCTGCTCCGCCGCGCCCAATTTCACGGATGATTTCATACTTGCCGATTAATAAATTATTGATCATATTAATAATAAAGCTATCATTATCGGATAGCCCGCTTCTCCTTCGGGAATTAGGTGAAAAAATGACTTATAACTTAGAGATAACTTGAATAAAAAGAAATTATATGAAGTATAAAACGCTTTAAGCAAAATTTCAAGATGGCAATTTGCACAAACAAGACATTTGGTAATTTTGTATATCTTAAGTGCGTTTGAAGGTATCTATTTTAGCATGTTCAATAACTTAAATCCAGCGCTTGATTAATGGCATCGCAAACAATGTGGCTGATTTGTCTGATTTCAAAGTCAACATCTTTTCCCGTAACATACATGTTCCGCAGTTCGCCTAAGCTATTAAGCATTTCTTCACGTATCTCAATATGATCATCGACTTTTCCGCGCAAAGCCTTATCGACGGCATCACTAACGATTGTCGCGGCATCTACAACGGTCGGGACGCCAATGGCTATTACAGGAACGCCCAGATTTTCTTCTGTCAGAGCATTGCGGTGATTCCCAACCCCCGAACCGGGATGAATGCCTGTATTGGTTATTTGGATTGTCCGGTTAAGGCGTCTTGTTGAACGCGCCGCCAAGGCGTCAATAACGATAACGATATCGGGATTGGTTTGTTCGATAACGCCCTGCGTAATTTCCGCCGCTTCCATGCCGGTCTTTGCCATAACCCCGGGAACAATACCGCTGACGACATGAATTTCTTCATTGTTAAATGCCGCTCTGCC
>WQST01000084.1 GCA_009787745.1 Lachnospiraceae bacterium | reverse complement strand
TCCGAAGGCTTATGGCGAATATCCAGGAGCAAAAAAACCGCTTTCAGATTTGCTGATTTACGCAGGTAATTATCCACCATTTGACCCCATTTGGCTTTGGTTTCGACATTTGCTTTCGTATAGCCGTAACCCGGCAGATCGACAAAGTATAGCTCTTCATTAATATTATAAAAATTAATTGTTTGCGTTTTACCGGGGGTTTGGCTAGTTCTTGCCAGCGATCGGCGCATCATCAGTCCGTTAATCAAAGTTGATTTTCCGACATTGCTTTTTCCGCCAAAGGCAAACTCAATAAGTTTGCTGTCGGGAAGTTTGCTTGTAATACCGCAGACTGTTTCTAAGCGGGCGCTTTTGATTTTTAACACTTTTATCCTCGCGAGCCTATAGCTTTTCCGCTAATGCATATTTCAGGACTTCTTCCATCGCTTCGACGTATTTAATGTCAAGTCCTTCTTTTATTTCGGCATCGATTTCTCTGATATCTTTTTTGTTTTCAAGCGGGACGAGGACGATTTTTACATCAGCCATCTTCGCCGCCAAAAGTTTTTCTTTTAACCCGCCGATCGGCAGAACGCGTCCGCGCAGGGTTACTTCCCCTGTCATCGCTACATCGGATCTGACAGGGATGTCAGTTACAGCTGACAGCAGTGCGCAAGCCATTGTAATACCTGCTGACGGCCCGTCTTTGGGAACGGCGCCTTCGGGGATATGGATATGAAAATCATGTTTCTGGAACGTTTCATCGGCTAACTTGTAGCGCCCCGAAACTGAGCGGACATAGCTAAGGGCGGCGCGCGCCGACTCTTTCATGATATCACCCATTTGCCCCGTCAAATCCACTTCACCTTTCCCGGGCATCACATTAACTTCAATCTCTAATGTATCACCGCCGACACTAGTCCAAGCTAAACCTCTGACGACCCCGACTTCGTTTAAGTCTCTGGCTTTATCCTGAGTGTAGCGGGGTTTTTTCAGGTATATTTCAAGACTGTCGGGGGTGATGGTAATCGGTTCGCTTTCTTCTTTATTTAGCGGGGAGTTTTTCTGTTGTTTCAGGATTTCTCTTGCGGCTTTTCGGCAGATTTGGCGAATCTTTCTTTCTAATTCGCGAACCCCTGCTTCTTTAGTATATCCCGAAATCAGTTTTTTTAGTGCTTCATCATCTATGGTTAACATAACATCCGTTATGCCATTCTTTGAAAATTGTTTCTTGATCAGATGCTCTTTGGCAATATGATATTTTTCATTGGCTGTATAGCTGTTCACCTCGATTATTTCCATACGGTCTAACAGCGGGCGGGGAATCGTCGTCGTCGTATTGGCGGTACAAATAAACATCACCTGCCCCAGATTTATCGGAATCTCGATATAATGGTCGCGGAAACGGACATTTTGTTCGCTGTCCAAAACTTCTAACAGCGCGGAAAAAGTGTCGCCTTTATAGTCATTGCTTACTTTATCGATTTCATCAAGTAAAAGAAGGGGGTTGGCGACCCCTGCTTGTTTAAGCCCGTTAGCAATCCGCCCGGGCATCGCGCCGACATAAGTTTTACGATGACCGCGAATCTCGGCTTCATCTCGCACACCGCCTAATGATATCCTGACATATTTTCGCCCCAACGCTTCGGCAATACTGCGGGCAATCGAGGTTTTGCCTGTTCCCGGAGGGCCGACGAGGCAAATGACAGGGCTTTCGGTATTTCCGCTTTGCGCCGCTAAAAGGCGAACCGCGAGAAACTCCAAAATCCGCTCTTTGACTTGCTTCAAACCATAATGGTCGCGGTTAAGGACATCTTCGGCATTATCCAAATCTTCACTGTCAACGGACAGTTTATTCCACGGCAACTCCAGAACCGTCTCAATATAAGCGCGTTCAACCGCACTTTCACTGCTTGAGCCGTTTAAGCTTTTAAAGCGTTTGATTTCTTTTTTGATTTTATCTTTTACTTCCTGCTCCGCGTCAAGTTCTTCCACCGCTTTCAGGAATTGATCTGCATCGGAAAACGAATCATTATCGCCAAGCTCCTCGCGAATTACATGCATTTGCTCACGCAAAAGATAATCACGCTGATTTTTGTCAACTTTTTCTTTGATTTTTACGGCTAATTCGCCTTTGACTTGGAGAACTTCGATTTCATTTATCAGAATATCGGAAAATATTTCATAGCGCTCACGGACACTGATCGCTTCTAATAGCTTCTGTTTATTGTCATTACCGATTGGAATATTCATCCCTGTGCGGTCAATGTACTCACCCAGACGATTAATATGATTATAGCGGTCAATGGTATTGCTCGCGCTAAAACGAGGGGCAAACGAACCATATTTTTCCAGTAACTCGCGGGTATGTCTAAGCATTGCTTCTTCGGTTACTTCTTCCAAATCCTGAATATCGTCGATTCCTTGGATGTACGCCGCTAAATAATCGTCGGTATCTTCATCTACCGCGGTTAAAAGGGCGCGGCTGATGCCTTCAACCAGCACACGGATAACTTTCCCCGGAAGTTTCGTGACCTGCCTGATCACCGCGACCGTTCC
This sequence comes from Lachnospiraceae bacterium, assembly GCA_009787745.1. Taxonomy (GTDB): domain Bacteria; phylum Bacillota; class Clostridia; order Lachnospirales; family Lachnospiraceae; genus UBA935. The sequence goes on along the minus strand of WQST01000084.1, from coordinate 6,767 downwards.
TATTGTATGAAGCATCGCAAAACCCGGGTCAATCGTTTCGTCGTCTTTTTGGGCAATCAGAAAAACCCGCTGTTTATCCGCCATCGCTCTTTCGATGGCAAAAACTGATTTAACGCGGTTAATATCAAAATGAATGATTGTTCCCGGCAACACGGTGATTCCCTTTAATGCAACTGCCGGCATTGTTATATCTTTCATTGAATACTCCAGCCTTAGTCATCTTATGCCGTAGAATAGCTTTTCGCCGATTTTTCCCGATGAATAATCAAAGGCTCGCTGGTACCGTCAATCGCCCCTTTGGTGATACGGCATTCCGAAATCGTATCGTCGGAAGGGATGCGGTACATAGGATCCATTAAAACTTTTTCCATGATCGAACGTAAACCTCTGGCGCCTGTTTTCCGTTCGGCGGCTTTCTCGGCAATCGCCAAAACCGCTTCATTATCAAACGATAGTTTTACTTCATCCAATTCGAAAAGCTTCTTGTATTGCTTTATCAATGCATTTTTGGGCTCTTTTAAAATCTGCACAAGTGCCTCTTCATCAAGTCCGTGAAGCCCGACATTAATCGGCATCCGTCCGATAAACTCAGGAATCAAGCCGAATTTGACCAAATCTTGCGGAATCACTTCGCTTAATAACTCGCCCATTTCCATGCTGCTTTTATTGGCGACAGTAGCATTGAAACCAATCGAATTTTTGTTGAGGCGTGATTCAACGATTTTTTCAAGCCCGTCAAATGCACCGCCGCAAATAAATAGAATATCTGAGGTATCGACTTGAATCAGTTCTTGATGAGGGTGCTTACGCCCGCCTTGCGGCGGCACGCTGGCGACGGTTCCTTCGATTATTTTGAGAAGCGCCTGTTGGACACCTTCACCTGAAACGTCGCGGGTTATCGAGACATTTTCACTTTTCTTGGTGATTTTATCGATTTCATCAATATATATTATGCCAAAGCGGGTCTTTTCAACATCATAATCGGCATTCTGAACTAGTTTGAGGAGGATATTTTCAACGTCTTCACCGACATACCCCGCTTCCGTAAGCGTTGTTGCATCAGCAATCGCGAAGGGGACATTGATGATCTTCGCAAGGGTCTGGGCTAAATATGTCTTACCTGAACCTGTCGGCCCAATCATGATGATATTGCTTTTTTGAAGCTCGATATCATCGGGCTCGCTTGGCGTAAGGACGCGCTTATAGTGATTATAAACCGCGACCGCCAGCACTTTTTTGGCTTCGTCCTGACCGATGACATACTCATCCAGAAAATCTTTAATTTCCACGGGAGTCAGAAGGTTAATCTTTAGCTCTCCGCTATCGGCTTTAACAATATCATCATATTCTTCTTCAACGATATCCGCGCAAATATCAACGCATTCATCACAGATGTAAACTCCCGCTCCGGCAGGCCCGGCGATTAGTTTGCGAACCTGATCCTGCGTTTTATTACAGAATGAACATCTGACTGTATTGTTATTCTTCATTATATACCCCTTGCACTATATTTTGGCCTCTTTCCGGCTGGCGACGATTTTGTCAATCAAGCCGTATTCAAGTGCTTCTTCGGCTGTTTTCCAATTATCACGTTCGGTATCGGCGGCAATTGTTTCAATATCTTTACCGCAACGTTCGGCTAAGATTCTGTTGATTTTCTCTTTAGTTTTGATAATATGCCTAGCGGCTATCTCAATTTCCGTCGCTTGCCCGCGGGCTCCGCCTAGCGGCTGATGAATCATAATTTCGGCATTCGGCAAAGCCATCCGCTTGCCTTTCGTTCCGCCCGCTAACAAAAATGCGCCCATGCTCGCGGCCATTCCTGTACAAATCGTTGACACATCACATTTGATAAAATTCATGGTGTCGTAAATGGCCATTCCTGCTGTGACCGAACCACCCGGGCTGTTGATATAAAACTCAATATCCTTTTCAGGGTCTTCCGCTTCCAAGAAAAGCATTTGGGCGACAATCAAGGAAGCCGTTCCATCATGTACGTCTTCGCCCAAGAAAATGATCCGTTCTTTAAGCAAGCGGGAGAAGATATCATATGAACGCTCGCCGCGGCTGGTTTGTTCTACTACTATTGGGACTAAACTCATTATTATTCCTCCTTCGAGTTTTTAACGATAAATTCTACGGCTTTCCTAACGGAAAGGTCTTTCAAAATCCGCTTTTTCGTATCTTCATTGATTTTTTCTTCTAACAGCTCAACTTCCATCTCGTATGACTCCGCCATCCGCGCGATTTCATTATTATATTCTTCATCCGAAGCTACTAACTTTTCCTTAGCCGCGACCGCTTCAAGGACAAGTTGAATCCGAATCCGCTTATCCGCTTGCGGAGTCATATGTTCGACCATCGACTTATAATCCATTCCTGTATATTGGAAATACTGTTCCAAATTAAGTCCCTGCATTCTGATATTTTGGGTGAACTCTTCAACCATCCGGTGTTTCTGCGTTTCAAGCATCGGTTCGGGAATCTCAATATCACTGTCATTAATGACGGCGTCAATACAGGCGTCTTCTTTCTGCTCTTTATTGGCTTTCTCTTTACCTTCAATGAGTTTAGCCTTGAGATCGGCTTTGTATTCATCCAATGTATCAAACTCCGACACCTCGGAAGCAAACTCATCATCAAGTTCAGGCAGTTCTTTTTCTTTTATTTCTTTTACCATGCATTTGAATACGGCATCTTTCCCTGCTAAGTCTTCTGCTTGGTAATCTTCGGGAAAAGTTACGTTAACCGATATTTCTTTGCCGATTTCGGCGCCGATTAGCTGTGACTCAAAACCCGGAATGAAGGTACCCGAACCAATCGTCAGGGCATAGTCTTCACCTTTTCCGCCTTGGAAAGGGATATCGTCAACGAAACCTTCGAAATCAATAATCGTCATATCGCCGTCTTCAACCGCGCGGTTTTCGACTACGATATTCCGGGCGTTGCGTTCTCTTTCTTTTTCGATCGCGGCATCAATTTCATCATCACTGACGCTATTATCAAACTTTGCGACTTTTACGCCTTTATATTTACCGAGTTTGATTTCGGGTTTAAGGGCTACTTCGGCGGTAAATACAAAAGGTTCTCCCGCTTCGATGTGAACCACTTCGATTTTCGGTGAAGAAACTATTTCTTCCTCGCATTCGTCCAATGCTCTTTCGTAGGCACCGGGAATAAGTTCGTTGGCGGCGTCTTCATAAAAAATCTCTTTACCGTATAATTTTTCAATCATCTGACGCGGCACTTTGCCTTTGCGAAAGCCCGGGGTACTGATTTTCCCTTTGTTTCTATGATAAGCGTTTTCGATCGCCTCCGCAAGTTCGGATGCCGGTACTTCAATGGTTAGCAGCGCCATGCTGTTTTCTCGTTTTTCGATTTGTAAACTCATTTTTAAATCCTCTCTATATTTCAATGCAATCAATTTAAGATTATAACATGTTTGTATGTAAATTACTAGTGAAAAATAGAAATGGGATGATAAAAGGGATGATAAAAGCATAAAAAGCGTAAAAAAAACCGTAATCGCCGAAAATGGCAGTCACGGTTTTTTAATTTCTTCATAATTTTCGCTTATTTCATTTGCGATGCTTGCTTTTTAATCATTCGGCGAACCATTTCGCCGCCGATTTGCCCTGCCTGTTTGGCAGTTAAGTCGCCGTTATACCCGGCTTTTAAGTTTACGCCTAACTCGGAAGCAACTTCGGATTTAAATCGTTCCATTGCTGCTTTCGACTGTGTAACACCTGCTTTAGCGCTTGATCCTGCTTTGGCTTTGGCTGAAGGGGCGCTTGATTTACTTGTAGACTTAGCACTTGTTGATTTACTGCCGGTAGTCGTTTTAGTTTTACCGGTTTGCGTCTTGCTTGTTGCCACTTTATTTCACCTCCGTTAAATATTTATCAATTTAATGTTTATTTTCATTAAGATAAGCGCGGCTCATCTTGAAGATAGTATAAGCGGTGAGGTGAAAAATATGATGGAAGTTATTGGTAGACGATTTTTTCGGCCAAGCTATCCGCGGCGGCGAATCCTTTGAAGTATGCGACAATCGCAAGCGCAAAATCAATCGAGCAACCCATTCCGCGCCCCGTAATAATATGCCCGTCCCAAACTGCCGCTTCCTGTAAAATCGTCGCACCGTTTAGACTGCTTTCAAAAGTAGGGTATACACATGCTTTTATGCCATTTAAAATACCGCGTTTAGCGAGAATCGCCGGCGCGGCACAGATCGCGGCGAGGGGTTTTCCTTGCTGATGAAAGCGATCGATTTGTTCCATTAACAGTTCACAGGCTTCTAAATTATTCCTTCCGTCTAAACCGCCGGGCAGAACGATCATATCAATGGTATCAAAGTCAATATCTTTTATTGAGATGTCGGCTTTCATTAATATACCGCGAGCGCTTGCGACGAAAAGTTCATCGGTGACGGAAACAATCAGGGTTTCAATTTCTTCACGCCGTAATAAATCCACAACTGTAACCGCTTCAACTTCTTCAAATCCTGCGGCAAAAAATACTGCAACTTTTTTCATGGCTCCTCCTTGTGCAATTTTTTGTATTATTATTGATTATATCATGTTATTATGTTTATGTCAGCATGATTTGCTGCGTAAATCACGCCCTCCGAGGGATGCGCACTAAAGAAGCGAAGAATCTTATTTTAGCAGGATTCCCTCAGAATGCAAACTTAAAAACTTTATAGAAAATTGGTGTTTATGGAAATCGAGAGAAAATTTATAATCAAACAATTGCCTGAGAATTTAGCTGATTACGAAATGAAGCATATCGAGCAGGCTTACTTAAACATTGACCCTGTCGTTCGCATAAGAAAAGAAGATACCAAATACTATCTCACCTACAAAGAAAAAGGACTGCTGATCCGCGAAGAATATAATCTTCCGCTTGATGAGAAGTCCTATTATCACTTACGCTTAAAAGCTGACGGCAATGTCATTTCCAAAAACAGATATATAATTCCCATTCCCTCTATTGACTCTGTCGGTCAATCGGGTCTGTCTGTCGAACTGGATATCTTCGACGCACCATTCGCCCCGCTTATAATTGCAGAAGTCGAATTTCCTGACATAGAATCCGCACATAAATTCAAGCCGCTTGATTGGTTCGGCACAGAAGTTACGTTAGATGCCGAATACCATAATTCGAATTTAAGCAGGAAGGTTTTCGGTCAGAAGTAATCCCGTGTTTAGCGGCTTGGATGACGCAATGACGAACTGTTCGGATACGGCATATGTCGCTAAGGGGTATTGTTTCCTTCGGCAATCATCTCCGAGATAACATCAGGATCATCCTCAACGACGGTTATATTTAATGTTTTAGACAAATCTATTTCTTCTCCTGTTAATATCTCTCCGTTCTTCTGTTCAATCAAACGGATAACCGGCCGGAACGGAACCCCTTTATTTTGCTCTTTTACAATCGCAAACTTACCATTTGACAGTTTCAGTAAACCACCATTGGGATAAACAGCGATACATTGGAAAAAGTGTGCCATTATATCGGCATCCAACTTACTGGCGGCTTCTTTTATCAAAATATCCGCCGCTTTACTGGGGGTAAAACCCTTACGGTAGCAACGGGTAACTGTTAAAGCCTCGAAAACATCGACAATCGAAGCAATCCTTATTATTGTGCTAAGTTCGTCACCAAAGGTACCGCTATATCCGGAACCGTCAAGCCGTTCATGATGCTCTAACGCAATACGTCTTGACACTTCTGTCAGCAACCGGTCTTTTTTCAAAATATCATATCCCATCTTCGTATGCAGTTTGATATGCTCAAACTCATCGCGGGTAAGGGCGGAACTTTTATAAAGAATTGCTTGGTTAAGAACGATCTTGCCAATATCATGCAATAATAGCCCCTGTGCCAAATCACGTTGCGCGATTGGATTAATATTCATCCGATTAGCCAAAATCAAACCATAAACAGTAGCATTAACCGAGTGCAGAAGGGTCTCGTCTTTGGAACTGCCGATATCCTGTAGGCTGATAATAATATTCGGCTGGCTCATGATCTCATCAATCATCGTTGATACGACGGTATTGATCTCATCCATTTCCAGATTATTATTTTCGATAATCTGTTCAAATGTTCCTGCCAGCGCATCTTTACATTGCTTTCTGGTTCTGTCGGAAATCGCATCGTGAATCTCAATGCCGTCACTTAAGCTGTCGTCTACATAGACACAGCCAATATCAAGTTCCGTTAATTTATTAATATATCTTTGCAGATTCGAAGTACCCTGCCTGAGAAGCAGGTAGTTTTCATGATAAATGGATTTTCCCAGTTTCATTTCCGGGATAAGCATATTAAGCGGTACTTTTCTCATCTGTTTCACCACTAAAATTGAACAGTAACTTATTATACTATTCTATCATATTACTATGGAATGGTCAAAAAAAATATTACGAATTTTTCATCGCTGTCCATCCTTTTTTGTTTCGTTGCACAATTAATAGGTTTCCGGTATAGTAAAAAATGAGGATTCTGAAATTTATAATACAACACCGATGAATGTGCTGACATAATAGAAAGGGCAGTTAACATAAATGAATTATAAAATGATAGATTTATGTGCGGGAATAGGAGGCATTCGCAGGGGGTTCGAACTTGCCGGGGGGTTTACGAATGTTCTTTCGGCAGAAACCCGTCTTTCGTAGTTAGCACCATTAATCTTTAGGAGATAAAAATAAAAAATCCCTTTCCAAATGCCTAAAAATAAGGCTTTTTTTATTGCATAAACA
>WQST01000083.1 GCA_009787745.1 Lachnospiraceae bacterium | reverse complement strand
CTATTGCGATTGATAAAGCTCATCAGAAAAAATACGATTTAATCTTTATGGATCATATGATGCCTGAAATGGATGGCGTCGATACGACCAAAGTATTAAGGGATATGGGGCTTACGATTCCGATTATTGCGCTGACAGCTAATGCGGTTTCGGGGGCAAGGGAGCTATTGATATCATCAGGAATGGATGATTTCCTGTCGAAGCCGATTGATAAGTCCGAACTTTACCGTATTTTAAAGGAGTGGCTCCCGCCGAATAAACTGCTATCCGCCGCCAAAGCCAAGGCGATGGATAATAACTTTGCCGAAATTCTGAACGGCGACGGTACCGAAAGAAAGCCATATCAGGACAGCGAAAAGAAATTCTGGAAAGCAATCGACAAAATCGAAGGTTTATCGGTTGTTCTGGGAACTGATATCGCCGCAGGGCAATTAGATATTTATAAGCATACATTAGAAATCGCAACGATAGAATTTGAAAAAACAATTGATAATTTACTGTATTTCCTGGCCGTAAATGATCTTGACGGTTTCCGTACCGAAGTACATGGAATCAAGGGGTCGCTGGCGCTTATCGGGGCGACGCCGCTATCGGGCAAGGCGCTGAAACTCGAAAATGCCGCCGCGGCGCAAGATGCCGATTTCTGCAACTTAAATCTTCCCGATTTGCTTCATGGACTAAAGGACTTAAGCGATAAGTTAAAAGCGGCATTTTCCGACCTGCGGAAAAACCAAGAAAGTTCCGAGCTTCCTGATGAAATTAAAATAGTTCTTGAAAAAATACGTGTCGGCATCGCCGATGAGGATTTCATGGTTTTATGGGATGAGATCGCGAAGCTTGAAGCATTCTTATTGACCGAGCCGGTCAACGGGGATATCGCCGACCTTATTGAAGCAGTTCAAATTATGAATTACGGTTTCGCAAAAGTGATAATCGATCGGCTATTGTCGTCCTGAGCCTACGGCTCAGAATCACAAGGCATCTTTAAGAGCATTTCCTCAAGCTCATTGACTAAATTAATCGCCGCTTTCAGGAAGGGCGGGTTATTTTCTTCGACAAAATCATAATCACCGCTTTCACATGCCTTTTCCAGTTCTTCCGCCATCTTGCCGACCTGATTAGCCATGATTGCATAGCTAACCCCTTTAATGCCATGGGCTTTTATTTTGTACTGCGCAAGTTCTTCTTTTTTAACCTCACCCATCGAATCCAGTATTTTACGGATATCAATCACGTAAGAGCGCAAAATTAAAAGCAGTGCCGCTTCATCATTATTATTCTTATTAAGCCATCCTTTTATGTCTAAGCCATTGATATGCTGATATTTAAGCAATGGTACCGATGAAATACTTTCGCCTTGATCTGTTCTTAACCGTGCCGCTTTAACCACTTCCGCAGGCTGTTTATCACGGATAAGCCTGTTAAGTATTACATTAAGCTGCCTGATATCAATCGGCTTAGAAATGAAATCATCGAACCCGCTGTCCAAAAAGAAACTCGCCTGACCCGCAATGGCGTTCGCCGTCAAAGCCACAATGGGATGATTATACCCCATTTCACGCAAACATATCATCGTCTCAATCCCATCCATTTGCGGCATCATATGATCCATAAAGATGATATCATAAACCGCACCGTTCTTTATCTTTTCAATCGCTTCCATTCCGCTTACGGCCGATGATATTTGTAATTCATACGGAGCCATTAAGCCCTTGGCGACATAGATATTCGTTTCCACATCATCAACGATCAAAATCTTGCCGTAAGGCATTGGTTCACGGGTGATTTGAACCCTTTTCATCTGCGCGCGGCTGTTAAGCCTGAATAAACGCAAGTTTTCGGCGCATTCACTGCCGATTCGCCCGCCGCCCGCGATTCCTTGCGGCAAGCGGACAGATATATCCGTGCCGATACCAAGCTCACTTTTTACGGAAATATCCCCGCTCATCAGATGGATTAAGTCGCGGGTGATACTCATGCCAAGCCCTGTTCCCTCGGTTGAGTAATTGGCTTTATGGTTAAAGCGGGTATATTGGTCGAATAGTTTGCCGACCTGTTCTTTCGTCATACCCTGCCCCGTATCGCGGACATTGATAATCAGTTCCGTCAGATCGGGGTTTTCGCCTATCTTTTCCGAAACGGATAAAGATACTTTCCCCGCCGCCGTATACTTGAACGCATTCGATAACAGATTATTAAGTATCTGCTTGACCCGCAGTTCATCACCGACCATCGCCGCCGACATCTTTTCATCAACAACTAATTCGAATTCAATCGGTTTACTGCCGATGCGCAGCGAATTAAGCTGGGCGGTATCGCTTATCATACTGGCGATTTCATATTCGGCGGTATCAAGCTTAATCATCCCTGCTTCTATTTTTGATAAATCAAGGATATCATTAATTATCCCCAGCAACATATCGCCGGAAGCATAAACCCTTTCGAAAGCCTCCCTGGTGTCGGCGTCAAGCACACTGCGGTGGAGCTGAATCTCGGTAATGCCTAAAATAGCATTCATCGGCGTCCGTATTTCATGGCTCATTGTCCTTAAGAATGTGCTTTTGGCTTTATTGGCGGCATCAGATTCTTCTTTTAAAGCCGCGATTTTTTCGAAGGGTTTTCGGATAAAATCAGAGGCGACAATCGCCGCGATCAGACTGAGAATCATGCTGACTAAGCCGACCAGAAGCATTCCGATCCCTGCATTACGGGTCGGGCTTTCCGTTAAAGGGGCGACTACCCCTAAACTCCACCCCGCGACCGAACCTTGGATCGGGCGATACGAGCATATCCGCGGGACGCCTGAGATGGAATAATACCCGAATCCTGATTCACCCCTTGTCATCAGCGTGACGACTTTTCCCAATTCTATGTATGACGGGTCGGTGATGGCGGCATTAATATAGTTAAAACGCCCCTGTACCCAATGCTCTCTGGGGTTCGCAACGGCATAGCCTTCGGCGTCACTGACAAAGATATGCCCCGTTTCCCAGATAACAAAGGCTGACAAGAAATCACTGAAATGCATTCCCGGCAAAGTCGCAACTAATACCATTCTACTATCGGAAGGAAAGGGTACTGCCAGATAAAAGACGACCCCATGGTCGGTCGGGTATGTTGATGATAATATTTCACTGCCCCGATATGCTTGATTTATGTAGCGGTCGTCCATGATGCCTTGCTTCGCGGGGACATCGCCGCCTGAAGCGACTAAAGCGCCGCTTTCATCGAATACCGCCAAGCCGATGAATTCGGGTGCGGCATTGATAAGTTCGGCAAATAACTGCCGCCTGTCCGCTTCATCACTTACATTGATCCGCCTTGCCATTTCACGGGCTTTATTTTTGAGGTCGGAGAGTTCCTTGCTGATGTAGTGATCAGCGACATCGGCGATGACGTCCATGTCGGTTTTGGTGAATGTATCAAGCTTGTCTTCAATATAAACGATACCGACCAAAACGCTGAAGAGGACTATGATCAGATTCGTTATGATTATGATGAGGGTTACTCTGATGCGTATGGACATGGGCGGAAGCTCCGTTTGCGGTTTGTTTCACTAAAAAAGTTTCTTTTTGACGATGTATTTGGCGATTCTTTCGCGCAGGACGTCAGGGTTAAATGGTTTTACGATGAAATCATCGGCGCCTAAAGCGATCGCGGCTGTTACATGGTCGGTCGTGCCTTCGCTTGTCAGGAAGATTATCGGGGTGTCTTTGTGTTCTTCATATTCTCTGATAATCGGAACTAGGTCAAATCCGTTGATGTCAGGCATTTGATAATCAATCAGAAAAAGCTCAGGGCTCAGTTTCTTAAGAACCCTTTTAAGTTCTAAAGGCTTCGGGAGCGTGAACACTTTGTAGTCGTCACTTAGCACCGATGAGACGGTTCTAAGAATAACAGGCGAATCATCAATTGCCAGAATAAGCGGTTTGCGCTCGGCTTCTTCTTCGTCTAACAGGGCGATATATTCACTTAGCATGATTTCTGAATTAATTAAATTCTTCGGCTTCGCGGTTAATTTCGTTTCTTTCAAACTTATACTGAATTTAGTAAATTCTTTCTTTAGTTGCTTGGCATAAAAAGCGGCTTCGCGCCAATTACCGCTTTTGGAATGAGCGTTAAGCATGGAATGAAAATCAAGGATATATTTATCAAAATCTAAATTGGTCATTGCCTTGATTAGCATTTCAATTATCCTGTAATCGTTCTTGTCACTACCGGATTCCTCAAATTTATTCAGCGTTTGCAAAGCTTCATCCGATACCGTCAATAACTCTGACAGCATCTCAAAGTATTGCCCGACCGAAACCGTATGGTCAGCCGCAAACATTCGGAGATTGATTTCCTCAATCCGCATTATTAGTGTTAGGTCAAAGTAATTGTTATCTTCATTAATACTCATATCATGCCCTCGTTTATGCTTGCGGCTGTTACTTAATTATTTTGCTCATATCCGAAGCCGCGCCTTCATAATCCATCATTAATATTTTATCTTTTATCATTTCTATTTCATCTTTTAGCGTACCGCTTATATTTAAGGCGTCAAGTTTTTCAATCTCATGGTCGATTGCCATAAGGTCTAACTCCGCAAACGCTTCTTTTAAGCTTATAAAGATCGGGCTAAGTTCCGCCGGGATGCTTATTGTCGTCACCTTATCTTTTTTCATTAAGTCGAAAACTTCCTTAAGGCTTTCGCTCAAAATACTAAGCATATGTAAAAATTCCGCTAAATCAAGTCCGGCCAACCCCGTCGTAAGTTCATCCGAAGCTTTTTCAAAAGCGGCGGCCTTAACAGATAATTCATTCGCCCCCATACTCGCTAAAGCGCCCTTAATACCATGAGCCTGAACACGGAAATTCTTGGTATCATTGTCCTTAAGGTATCTTGGCAGATCGGCTATACATTTGTCAATTTCCTGAACCAAAAACTGCATACTTTTCCTGTAAACACTGCGTTGCCCGTCAACCCTGCTAAGCCCTAACGAGACGGAAATCCCCGCAACTTTCCCGATATTATCCCAAAATGCTTTATATTCTTCGTATTCCGCTTCATCATTTTCGCGGAAATTCGATTCTCGCGGCATTTCCAACTGCTTCTCTAACGGAATCCATTTCTTAAGGATATACATAAGTTCCAGTTTCTTAATCGGCTTCCACAAGAAATCATTCATCCCCGCTCTTTGCATCATTTCTCTGGCACTTACAACCGCACTGGCGGTTAACGCGATAATCGGGACATTAATTCCCATCGCGCGAAGGGTTTCCGTGGTTTCGACACCGCTCATTCCGGGCATCCGGTGATCAAGGAAAACGAAATCATAATCATTTTTTTGGATTAATTCGATTGCTTCCTCGCCTGATTCCGCCGTTTCGGCGGTAATACCGCAAAGCTTTAACAGCCCGCATGCTACATTTAAGTTCGTTTTGATATCGTCAACGACAAGGATTTTGGCGTCAGGCGCGTAGACGAGGATATCTTTTTTATCGATATATTGAATCTGTTCTTCATCACCATGAATCAGCGGGAACTCAATATCAAAGGTCGTGCCTTTACCATAAATACTTTTGACCGATATCCGCCCCCCCATCATTTCGATTATCGCTTTCGAAATCGTCAGGCCCAGTCCTGTTCCCGTTTTCATTCGGTGCTTTTCGACATCCGCCTGCTCAAAGGCATCGAATAACTTCGCGATACTTTCGGGCGGAATCCCCGTACCCGTGTCGCTTATCGATATTTTTACCGTATTTTCCGTAAATCCTGCGGCTAAACTGACACACCCTTTTTCGGTGAACTTGACCGCGTTACTGATTAAATTCATCAACNCCTGCCGTAACCGCACATTATCCCCGAACAGGCACGAAGGACCGTTCTCTTCGATTGACGACTCAAAATCAACATCTTTTTCTTCAAGCATAAAGTAGGCAATCGAACCAATGTTATCAATTAATAAGTTAAAATCATAATGAACGGGGACGAGATTAAATTTACCCGATTGTATTTTGGATACATCGAGAATATCATTGATTATATCAAGTAAAGCTTCGGCGGATGTGTTAATATCTTTCACATACCGACATTGACGCTCCGTCATCTTCTCTTGCATCAAAAGTTCAGAAATGCCTAATACGGCATTCATCGGCGTCCGAATCTCATGGGACATATTGGCAAGGAAAAGACTTTTCGCCTCGTTGGCGAACTGCGCCGCTTTCATTTCAATCACTGACTCACGCTCACGGTCGCTCATTATTTTGGCGAGTTCATTGGCTTCCTCCGCTAGTGCTTCTTTTTCTTTTATTAGGCGTAAATCACGGACATAGAATGACATTACATCTTCATTTTGGTATTGCGACTGAACGGGGGTTATCTCACCGGGAATCAAATCACCGTAAATATTCTGGTGCATCCACTCGAAGCTCTCACGGTCGCCTTCGAACATGCGGACAAGCATTTCTTTTTTTAGTTCGGCGGAAACCCTTCCGTCAGGTTGGTGTTTCGGAAATATCTTATTAAAATTAGTAATAAAATCTTCTTTATCAAAGAATCCGAATAAATCAACGGATCCTTGATTACATCCCAAACATTCACCGTTTCTGTTTAAAAAGTAGATACTGAACGGCGCCGCATCAAGCATTAACTGTGACCGCTCATTCGCCATCTCCGTCGCTTGCTTTTGCGCTACCAGATTGGAAATATCATGGTGATAAACGATTAATCGGTACTCATCATACATCCATGCAATTCGCGCAACGGTAACATTGACGTGGATAGGTGTCCCGTCGCTTTTCTGTAATACGCCGTTAAACTGTGTGAAACCTTTTTTCAAAGCCTCATGGACAAGTTCCATCCGCGCCACTTCGCTGTCTTTGCCGCTAGGTTGATTTCGCGGTTGAAAGATACCGTCGAACATATCATTGAGATCTTTTACCGGCAAATCTTCGGGGAAACCAAACATCTCAGTCGTTTGTTTATTATATGCTTGAATATACCCGTCTTGATCCCACACAAAACAGGGGGTCGTCGTCGAATGCAGCATATCATTCAGGCGGTGTTCAGCTTCCTCAAGACGAATGTCGGTAAGGTCACGCATATTCAAGGCGATGCCTTCGAAGTTTCCTTCGTCGCCTTTTATCTGCCGGTAGGTTATTCGGTATGAACGGGTTTCCCCGTTGAGCCAAGTTACGGTATCGTCCTCAGTGATAATATTTTCCCCTGACATAATCCGTTTGACGCGATTATTAAAATGGTCAATATAGCTTCCGCTCGTCCCCACCTTGATATGGACTTCACTAAAGCGGCGCCCAACAATCTTCTCTATATCGTCTATGCACATACATGTCAGATACCTGCTGCTGCAATGCAGGATATTTAAATCCCTATCCGTCAGGATAAGGATATCATTGGTACTTTCTAAAAGCAGATTTATATAGATATTAAGTTTCTCTAAATCTTTCGTGCGCTTATCCACAAACAGCCTCCCAACCAAATTCACACCTTTATATTATAGGGGATTTTGGGGGGATTGTCAAATTCTATTCGCGCTTGGATGGGGTTAAAACATAAACATTATGCCTGAAAAAACCGACCGTGATGATAAATCAAACGCCATGCGATACTTTTTATATTTTCTTTAGATTCTGTTTATTGCTTTATGGTTAAGATGATGTTATCTTTTATAGGGGGTGTTGACAAACCGGCGCCCCGATAGGAAGAAAAGATAGGAACCTCATATGAAAGAAAAACTTCGCCGCTTTATGTATGGCCGCTACGGAACAGACCAACTTAACAGAACATTAATGATCGTCTCGCTTTTAATCTGGGTGATTTCGATTTTTACCTCAAATCTTCTATACATCATGTCGGTGACGGGGCTTATCTTAGTATATCTGAGGATGTTTTCGAAGAATATCCCCCAAAGGCGAAAAGAGAATTTCATATATTTGACATATGAAAATAAAATAAAGTATTTTTGGCGGCAAAAAAAAGCTGAGATACAGCAACTGAAAACACATCATATTTTTAAATGCCCGTCATGCCGCCAAAAAATCCGCATCCCCCGAAATAATTCCCCGCAAAAGCGCAAAATCGAAATAACCTGCCCGAAATGCCGCCAAACTTTTATCAAGAACTGCTAACGATATTTATGAAAGGTTTTTATGTTCGGATATATCATCATCAACCAAGGAGAAATGAAATTTAAAGAATATGATATTTACCGTGCATATTACTGCGGTTTATGCCGTAAGCTGAAAGAAAAATTCGGCATCCGCGGTCAGATAACGCTTTCTTATGATATGACATTTCTGGTCATGTTGCTGACAAGCTTATACGAACCGGAAACCTTCGACGGAAAGACTAATTGCATCCCTCACCCCTTCGAAAAGCACAAAACCAAAAGTAACATTTTCAGCGAATATGCCGCTGATATGAATATTTTATTGACTTATTTTAAATGTCTCGACGATTGGGAAGATGATAAAAAATATAATCGATGGCTCTTTTCTGAATTTTTACGCCCCTTTTACCTTAGGATTAGGAACACTTATCCCGATAAGGCGCATCGCATCGAAAAAGCGATGGCTGATTTAAAGGTTCTCGAAAAGAAAAAAGTTGATGACATCGATAAAGCCGCGGGGTTGTTCGGTGAAATAATGGCGGAAATAACCGATTATCAGGCTGACGAGTGGCAGGACGGCCTTAAGCGATTGGGGTTTCATCTGGGAAAATTCATTTACTTGATGGATGCCTATGAAGATATTGATAAGGATTTAAAAGATAATAATTATAATCCTTTTTGGAAAAAATATGAAAATCCTGATTTTGATGAAGAGTGTCATACGATTTTAGAAATGATGATGGCTGAATGTTCGAAGGAATTTGAAAAGTTACCGATTATTGAAAATATTGAAATTCTCCGAAATATATTATACTCAGGTGTTTGGTATCGCTATGAACAAATACGTACCGAAAGGTTTAGAGCATGAATAACCCCTATCAAATATTGGGCATTACCCGCAATGCCACGGAAGATGAAATAAAAAAAGCATATAAAGCCTTAAGCCGTAAGTACCATCCCGATGCCAATATCGGAAAGAACGAAAAGCAAGCGGAAGAAAAGTTTAAGGAAATCCAGCAAGCTTATCAGCAAGTGATGAAAGAGCGGACGGAAGGTTATCATTATGGCGCCGGCGGTCAGAGCCGAAGCGGCGGAAGTGATTTCGGCGGTTTTGGCGGGTTCGGTTCTTTTGGTGATTTCGGGAATTTCGGCGGATTTGGTCAGCAAAATACAGGGTATGAAGAAGATAATTATTTG
>WQST01000082.1 GCA_009787745.1 Lachnospiraceae bacterium | reverse complement strand
AATTATTATGGGGAACGGGAAATTAGTCTACAAGGGGTCGCTTTCAAGGTTTTACAGCGCGATCTCGATATTAATGCAAACGTTGCTGTTCATTGTATTAGGGATACTTTGTGTTCCGGCGTCTATTCTGGCAGTAATGGGGAGCGGGCTTATATTTGCCTTGTTTTTGATCTTTGTCGCGAGGCCTGCTGTTATATTCGCCCTAATGAAGCCATTCAAAAGACCGATGAATGAAATCGGGCTTATTTCGTGGGGCGGATTCCGCGGCACGGCATCGATTGTTTTTGCAACACACTTGCTTAGTGAAGGGTTACCTTATGCTGAGTATATTTTCAGTTTTGTTTTCTTCGTTTGTATGTTGTCGGTAATAATTCAGAGTTCGTTTATTATTCCGTTGGCGCGGAAGCTTAGGTTGACGGATGATTGAGTTGAATTAAATTCTATAAGATTCTTGCACTCATTTTGCTATTGAATTTAAGGCTCACTCTTTTGGTAAAGCCACTTATTGCAAGGAAATCCTGGAGTATGGGTTTATTTTACACTTACAAAAGTTGTGGACGGATTGTAAATTTTTCAAAACCGCTTGCTTTATTCGGCAACCGTATTATAATAAAGACAATGCAAAGTTAGTTAGCGCGTAATATTTCAAGGAAAGGTTTCTGCGACAAGGATTTGAAATGGCACAGCGCGGTACGATTCGATGGATTGCTTGAAATTGTGAGGGGGGGTGTAATAGTGAACGCAAAAATTTTGCAGTTTATTCACGATGGTGAAGGCTTGACAATTGAGTTTAAGCGATGTGCAGATGGGCTACCTAAAAGCATCTACGAAACAGTTTGCTCTTTTTCAAATAGATATGGCGGTTATATTTTGCTCGGCGTTGAGGATAACGGCGTTATTAACGGTGTTGAGCCGGAAATGGTTGAGCAGATTAAAAAAGATTTTGCCAATTCCTTAAACAACCCACAAAGGTTCTCGCCAACTTTATTTGTTGTGCTTGAAGAAGCGAAGATTGACAGCAAAATTGTATTGTGGTGTTATGTTCCGTTTTCAGCTCAACTTGTTATGTTAGGCGGCAGAATATATGACCGTAATGCCGACGGTGATTATGACATTACGCGCAATTCTGAACTCGTTGCCATGATTAACGATAGAAAACGTGGAATATCGACTGAAAGTAAGGTATTTCCATACGCAAAAGAAAATGAGTTTTTATTTGATAAGCTCATGCCCATTGTAAAAAGACTCGCTGTTTCAAGGAATGAAAACCATCCGTGGGCAAAAATGACAACAAAAGATATTATTCATAGCGCGGGATTATATCAGACTGATATAGTATCCGGGAAAGAGGGTTATACCCTTGCCGCCATACTTTTATTTGGACGAGAAAGCGCTATTCGTGCTTGTTTGCCCGGTTATGTCACGGACTGCATACTGCGCCGGGAAAATCTTGACCGTTACGACGACCGTTTGCGCGTGTCGTGTAATCTCATAGAGGCATTCGATTTAATTATGGAATTTATTGCGAAGCACACTCTTGACCGGTTTTTTATAGAAGGGGTTCAATCAATAAGCGTTCGTTCCAAAATTGCGCGTGAATTGGTCAGCAACACGCTTGTACATCGCGAGTTTACGAGCACCGTACCCGCAAGAGTTGTAATTGAGCAGGACAGCATAATAACCGATAATTGGTGCTTACCTAAATATCCCGGCAAACTTGACCCAAACACTTTTACACCACAACCTAAAAATCCGCTGATAGCGAATTTTTTCACCAATATTGGTTACGCAGACACACTTGGTTCCGGGGTGAGAAATCTTTATAAGTATACAAAGATTTACTCTGGCGGGGAACCTGAACTCATTGAGGGCGATGTATTTAGTGCTATAGTGCCGCTTGTATCTACAAATGCTTATGTAAGCGATAAAATGAGCGATAACACGAAAATGAGCGATAAAGTGAGCGATAACACGAAAGTGAGCGATAAAGTGAGCGATAAAGTGAGCGATAAAAACCCGCTTAGTGCTTTGTTGACGTATCTTAGCGAAAATGGTGAAGTAACTGCCGCAGAAGCCGCAGTTATTATTGAGCGCTCTACGCAAACCACTCGCCGCATATTGTCGGGGCTTGTTTCAGAAGGTGTCGTGGTTGCTTCCGGTGCAAATCGGAATAGGAAGTACAAAATAAAAGGGTAGATAATTTCAAAATTAAGAGTGTAATATCAGGAAACAACCCGATAACTGACCGTGCTACTGTATTTTGGAAAACTTTATATAATTACCTATAACCTACTTATTATTTCAGGCAATTTTCCTGCTTCAATCGCTATTATCGACTGCCGTGATACTTTTAATTTCTCGGCTAACTCATGTTGGGTTATTCCGTTTTCTTTACGCAATTTTGCTAAAATATTTTTCAAAACTTAACCCCCGTGACCTCCTTGGCAATGATTTGTAAAGTGTTATTTACATTATTGGGGTACTTTACGCCTCAACTACAAAATTTGAGCCGATGATAAATATCACCGACTCAATTCTTTAAAACCGCTTAACTGATTAGAAACCGCAAAATTTATACTGACTGATTAAGGCTTAAAAAACGCAATTGCTACTGCGCCCGGTCCGGCATGGGTACCGATAACACTGCCGATTTCAGACTCTAATGGATTCTCGCCCAAATTTTCCTGACAAATCTGTTGAAAGCGTTCAAAATTGTTGCGTTCACCTGTATAGCCGATTGCAAAAGGCATTGAGCCGTCAATACCTGCTGTTTTTACTAATTGGAAAACTTCTGTATAAGCCTTGGTTTGCCCTTTGCATTTTCCGACTACATTTAGCTCGCTTTGGAATAATGAAAGGATGGGCTTGACGCTTAATAATGTTCCGGCGATAGCGGAAGTACGGGATAAACGACCGCCTTTATGCAGGAATTCAAGCGTATCAATAGCGGCATAGAGACAAATGGCTTTCTTTTTTTCTTCGACAATCTTAGTGATTTCGGCGGCGGTTTTGCCTTCATCGCGTAGCTTGATGGCGAGACGCACCAATATTTGCAAGCCGATTGTCGCGTTACCGCTATCAATAACCGTAATATCACCGCCGCAAATACCTTTGGCGATATTGGCGCTTTGGTAAGTTCCCGACAGGCGCTCAGCGATGCAAATAGTGATGATTTGTTCACCGCGATCTTGTGCTTCACGGAATAATTTTTCATATTCTGCGGGCGATGGCTGGCTGGTGGTCGGTAATTCCTTTGCCTGCGACAGCTTCGCATAAAATTCTTGCGGTGTTATATCGATACCGTCTAAGTATTCTTTTTCACCGAAGATAGTTTTCAAAGGAACTACGGAGATATTTAGGTCTTTTGCTTCTTTTTGGCTTAGTTCTGATGTGGAATCGGTAATAATTCTGATACTCATTTGTTTTGTCCTCACTTTTTAAGTAGTTTGATTAATTATAGATGATCTTCACTTTCAGGCATTAATTCCCTGGAAATAATACTTAGCATAATTTCCAGATGTTTAGTTTCCTTTTCGGTAAAGCGCTCTTCAATTCTTTTCATAACGGTTGTTATGTAATTTTGATTGATGGCGTAATAATCATGAAATTTCGGGGTCACGCGTAGGTGGTATTCCCGTCGGTCGGTTAGGGAATTTAATTTTTCAATATATCCCTTTTTAATCAAGATGTTGACTTTATAGGTTGCATTAGGTAATGAAATTTGTAAAAAGTCGGCAAATTGACTAATCGTCGGACCGTTCAGCGCATAAATTACTTCGATTGCAAAAGCTTCGGATGCGCTTAAACTGCTTTCCCGTTCGTTAAGGCGGGCGAAGATGCCGCGATAAAAGTTCAGCTTAAATTTCGTATACACTTCAACAAAGGCTTCCTCTAACATGTATCTCCTCAATAGTTAAAATTATTTAATTAAAATATTTTAATTAATATATTACCATACTAATTACAAATGTCAAGCAGTAATTTAAGAAAATGCCGGACGAACAATTGACAATACACCCTTAGATTGTTAAAATTTATCTAAGGCTTAACAACAAAGGAGATTGCGTTGGTATGGAGCATTTACATTTTTATCCCAAAAGCGAAAAAACCACAAGCCTGAAACCGCGGGTTATCTTCTCGGGATTGCTTAATGGGAAAGATAACTGGTCAAATGGTGTCCATCGGCATAATTTTTGCGAAATTATGTACATCTCTACAGGGGAAGGCGCGATAACGGTCGATAATCGGGAATACCCTGTCAGTACAGGCGATATCATCGTTTACAATACAGGCATTTTCCATGAAGAAAGATGTACGGGGGATGAACTTAAGATTTTATTTTTTGCGATTGATAATCTGTGTATTGCAGGTATGAGAGACGGCTGTATCGTCCCTGATGATGCCTGCCCCGTATTTAAATCCGGCAGCTACGATGATGTGTTTAAAACCTTCCTTTCGGTGATGGTAACTGAGTTAAGCGAAAAAGAAGCTCATTACAAATCAATTTCAACGAGTATTGCCACGCTTTTTTGCTACTACATTTTACGTTTATACGAAGTCAAACCCGAGCAATCCCCCTATATGAATATCTGTGATAAAGCAAAAAAATATCTTGACGAAAACTTTCATAAAGAAATCAGCCTTGTCTCGTTAGCGGGCGCCTTTCATATCAGCAAGTACTATTTCGTGCGCATTTTTAAAGAACACATAGGTCTTTCGCCGATGAAATACCTGCTTTTCGTCCGCATTGAAGCCGCCAAAGATTTGCTCATCAGTACAGATATGCCAATTGCAAAAATAGGGGAAAGCGTTGGCTATGACAACGTAACAGCCTTTAATCGCGTTTTCAAAAGCAGTGAAAATATTTCCCCCTCCGAATATCGCGCTAACGCGAAATCTATAATAATCATTCATGATTAATCAACACTCAAGCATCTAATCACGGTAAATAGCATGATTTGGGGGCGGCAGAGATTGAAAATTCATGCTTTTCTTCCGGATTTCCACCCTAATTACATTAATTGCCTTTAAAAACGAAGCAATTACGGTAATTGTATTTACATGCAATTTACGCTAATATTTATATATGGACAAAAAGCCTTGAACACAAGTAATTGTAATGGTTTATGAAAGGTAAGGTATTAACATTGGAGAAAAAAGTGAAAGATGGATACGCGCTTGAAATGGTGGGTATTGATAAGCACTTTTTAGGTGTCCACGCACTTAATAATTGCTCGCTTAATCTTAAGTCAGGCGAAGTACTCGCGCTGATAGGGGAAAACGGTGCGGGAAAATCCACAATGATGAAAGTACTGACGGGTATTCATCAGGCTGATGGAGGGAAAATCCTATATTTCGGCAAAAAAGTAAGTTTCAAAACCCCGAAAGACGCACAAGAAGCGGGCATCTCAATCGTCCATCAGGAACTAAACCTGATGAACCACCTGACTGTCGCCCAAAACATTTTTATCGGCAGGGAAAGTAAAGGTTTTTTCCTTGACGAAGTTTCGATTAACAAAAAATCCGAGCAACTATTTGAACGGCTTGGGATTGATATTGATCCGCGCACAAAAGTCATGAGCCTGACCGTCGGTAAGCAGCAAATCGTCGAGATTGCCAAAGCAATTTCATACGATTCCAAAGTTATTGTTTTCGATGAGCCGACCGCAACTCTGACAGATATCGAAATCGATGTCTTGTTTGATATCATCAATGAACTACGGGAAAAAGGCGTCGGTATGATTTATATTTCGCACCGCATGGACGAAATCAAGCGTATCGCCGACAGAATTACCGTTTTACGTGACGGCGAGTTCGTTGGTACGAAGAATACCGCCGAAATCGAAATCGATGAAGTCATTCAGATGATGATCGGGCGCACCACATACGAAGCACCGAAACAAAGCAGTAATGTTAAACCCGACGCCCCGGTAGTTCTTAAAGTCGAGAAGCTTAATTCGCGGGATATTAAAGATATCTCATTCGAACTAAGGCGCGGTGAGATTCTTGGTTTTGCGGGGTTGATGGGGGCAGGCAGAACGGAAACGGCGCGGGTGATCTTCGGCGCGGATAAACGTACAAGCGGTGATATTTATATTAACGGTGAAAAAGTCGATATCACATCGCCCAGTGATGCGGTTAAATATGGGATCGGTTATCTTTCCGAAGACAGGAAACGTTACGGGCTTGCCCTGGGCATGAGTGTTGCGGACAACACCGTCCTGCCAACCCTCAATAATTATTTGAACGGTCCGTTCCTGGATGAAAAGAAGATTAAAGAGGATACCCGGAAATACGTTGAAAAAATCAATGTAAAAACCCCGTCTGTCGATCAGTTGGTAAGGAATCTTTCAGGCGGCAATCAGCAAAAAGTAATTATTGCCAAATGGCTTATCCGCAATTGCGATATTCTGATTTTCGACGAACCGACACGGGGGATTGACGTCGGCGCCAAAAGTGAAATATATAAATTGATGAATTTGCTGGTGGAAAGCGGAAAATCAATTATTATGATTTCATCGGAATTACCTGAACTTTTCCGGATGAGCGATAGGATTTTGGTTCTGTGTGAAGGCGTCCACACAGGTACTATGAGTATAGAAGAAGCGGATCAGCATACCGTCATGAAATATGCGACACTTAATTCAAGCCTGCACAGTGAAACAGTAACCAAAGTATCCTAACAAAACAGGGAGGGTTATAAAAATGCCTACGTTTATTAAGAAAATTCAGTTCCAAAAACTGCTTGCGGTCGCGGCACTTATCATTTTGTACATATTCTTTGCCTTTGCGGGAACGAACTTTACATCATGGCCGACGACATTAAATATCCTTGGCGCTTCATACTTTGTCGGCTTCATTGCCATCGGCGTAACTTTTGTCATAATAACAGGCGGAATCGACCTTTCCATCGGCACTGTCATGATGTGCTCGGCACTTGTCGGCGGTATGCTATATAGAGATTACAATCTGCCGCTCTGGCTGAGTCTGGTTTGTGTCGTGCTTGTCGGAACATTATTCGGTTTATTCAACGGTATTCTTGT
This sequence comes from Lachnospiraceae bacterium, assembly GCA_009787745.1. Lineage (GTDB taxonomy): Bacteria > Bacillota > Clostridia > Lachnospirales > Lachnospiraceae > UBA935. The sequence continues at coordinate 2,277 of WQST01000082.1, read as the reverse complement.
GACAAAGTTAAAGCTTCCGCCTTTCATTGCTACTTTGGGAACAATGATGATTTCGATGGGGCTTGGATCAATAATTACCAATACAACATCCAAGTATTACCCCAGTATCCTTGAAGAAGACGGTTGGTTCTCCCGCGTTTTCGTCAGGACGGAGGGCAATTTCCCCTCAGGCGCCGTGTTTCTGCTGGGCTTTTTCATAATTATGGCAGTGGTACTCAATAAGACAAAGGTCGGCCGTTATATATATGCCATCGGTTCAAACGAAGAAGCGGTTCGGCTTTCAGGTATCAAAGTGCATAATTGGAAATGTGCGGCCTATGTCATCGCCGGGCTTAGCGCCGGGCTGGCAGGTATTTTCTACTCGGCGATGTACATGGTAATTATCCCGAATACAGGTAACGGAATTGAGTTGCAAGCCATTGCGGCGGTCGTTATCGGGGGTACTTCGCTCGCGGGCGGTGTCGGCTCGATCTCAGGAACGATTATCGGTGTGTTCATTATGAGTGTGCTGAGGAACGGGCTTATTTCGATGGGACTTCCCGCACCATATCAGACTTTCTTTACGGGCGTCGTCGTTATCGGCGCAGTGTTGCTTGATATATATCGTACCAAAAAAGCAAATGAAGTTAAGAAGGTATAACTATTAACAATCAAATTCAGGAGGAGATTTATGAAAAAATTTCTATCAATTCTATCGGTACTTGTGATGACATCAACGTTACTTGCCGGATGCGGTAACAATTCCGGCGGAGGCGGGAACGATGGCGAAATGTACATTTCGGTTGTTTCCAAAGGATTCCAGCATCAGTTCTGGCAAGCCGTTAAAGCAGGGTCAGACCAAGCCGCTATTGATTTAGGTGTAACGGTATATTTCGACGGGCCTGAAGGCGAAAGCGCTATCGGCGACCAAGTCAACATGATTAATGCCGAACTTGCCAAAAATCCTGCCGCCATGGCTCTTGCCGCCCTTGATACACAAGCGGTTCTTTCCCAATTGGCAGATGCCAAAAGCCGCAATATCCCTATTATCGGTTTTGACTCAGGTGTTCCCGACGCCCCGGCAGGTCAAATTGCCGCCAATGCATCCACCAATAACGATGCCGCCGCCGCCCTTGGCGCGGAAAAAATGTTCCCCGCAATCAGTGACAAAATCAGCGCCGCAACAAGCGACAATCCGGTGGTCATAGTCGTCCTTTCGCAGGACGTTACCAGCGCTTCGATTCAAGGCCGTACACGCGGATTCGCCGTTGAAATGGCGAAGCTTGCCAAAGGTGTGAACAGCAGTGTTGCCATCGTCGGCGGATACAGCGCGATCAATGAAGGCGATGCCGGCGCAGCAGTCAGGATTGAAGTAATCGTTGGTGCTACACCCGATATTACGGATATGACTAACGCCGCCAATGGTGCATTGCTTACCCCCAACTTAATCGGTATTTTCTGCTCAAATGAAGGGGCTGTAAACGGGCTTTTGGCCGCCATCAATGCCGGGTCGAAAGTTCCCGATGATGTTAAACTTGTTGGTTTTGATGCCGGTTCAGGTCAAAAAGCCGCCATCAAAGCAGGTATACTTATGGGTTCCATCACTCAAGACCCTTTCCAAATCGGCTATAAAGCTGTTGAGTTAGCTGTAAAAGCCGCTAAGGGCGAGTCTGTTTCTGATGTTGATACAGGGGCGAAATGGTACGATGCTTCCAATATCGATCAACCCGATATCGCAATCCTTGTTTATGATTAATTAGATAGTATATAAGCACTTTAAGCGTCCCCGTCTCAGGCGGGGGCGCATTCTTTGGAAGGAGAGAAAATGGCAAAAAACAGATTGATCGGTGATTACCCTGTAATAGGAATCCGCCCTACTATTGATGGTCGGAGAGGTGCGTTAAAAGTTCGGGAATCACTTGAAGAACAGACCATGAACATGGCGAAATCAGCGGCGGCATTACTCACAAAAAACATAAAATATTCAAACGGTGATCCCGTCAAAGTAATAATTGCCGACACGACGATTGGCCGCGTGGCGGAAGCCGCCGCCTGTGAAGATAAATTTAGGAAAGCGGGTGTGGCAGTCACGCTGACAGTTACTCCTTGCTGGTGTTACGGCGCCGAAACGATGGACATGGATACCATGACCATCAAAGGAGTGTGGGGTTTTAACGGAACAGAGCGTCCGGGCGCGGTTTATTTGGCTTCCGTCCTGGCGACCCATGCTCAAAAAGGCCTGCCTGCCTTCGGTATCTACGGGCATGATGTTCAGAACGCCGATGATACGGACATCCC
>WQST01000081.1 GCA_009787745.1 Lachnospiraceae bacterium | reverse complement strand
ATTCATTAACATATCATACTTTTACCTTCGTCCACATAAAATAGCATATAAATTTCAATTATGCTTTTATGTGGGGAGGTAGACCAGTGAATGACAGAGCTGTCAGTTTACTTGATAACTATGACATAGAAGTGCTTCGGACCTGGAAAGGACGAGGCGCTATTCTTTGTGAGACTAGCCGCGGCACGCTCATTTTCAAAGAATATTCGGGTTCGAGGGACAAAGTCTATTTTCAGGATGCCTTGCTTAACCATATAAAAGAAAAATCAGACCTTCAAATCGAAAGCATCATGAAAACGAAGGAAGGTACTTTTTTGGCGGATGACCATGAAGGTACTCCGTATATTTTGAAGACTTGGTTTGAAGGCAGGGAATGCAATATCCGTGATATGGAAGAGTGTAAAATGGCGGTCAGAACTTTGGCGCGGATGCACTTGGTTTCAAATTTATCCGAGCTAGATATATTGAATAGTAAGATGCCCTTTCAAATTGATAAAGAATTTGATAAGCATAATAAAGAACTTAGGCGGGTTAAGAAGTTCCTTAAAGACAAGAGTCAGAAGTCTGACTTTGAGCTTCGTCTGATGCAAGCATATGATTATTTCTTGAATATAGCATTGCAAGTCACCGAAGAGCTTAGATTTTTTACTAATGAATTTAAAGATGAACGGGGGCTTGTCTGCCATGGTGATTTTCAATATCATAATCTCTTATTGTCACAGGGAAAAATGAATTTGATTAATTTCGAAAAATGCGTGATTGATAATCCTGTCCGTGATTTGTATTTGTTTATGCGAAAGTTATTGGAGAAAAGCAACTGGTCTGAGTTAATCGGTGACGAGCTGATTTCCGCTTACATAGAAGAACGAAAAATGACGAAAGCCGATCATACACAATTATTTTATCGCTTATCTTATCCTGAAAAGTTTTGGAAAATCGTAAATTTTTATTATAATTCGGGGAAGGCTTGGATTTCAGGAAAAAATCTTGAGAAATTAGAAAAGCTTATTGATCAGGAAAAAGAAAAGCAGGCATTTTTGGAAGATTATAAGAAAAAATATGAACTGTAGGAGAGATGACAGTTATATACTTGGCTCGTGAGGTATCTTATGCTATAATGTCGGTATTATGAGAAGAATAATTAGCGCTATTATGATAATACTTACAGCAACCGTTTTATTTGGTTGCAATAATTTGAATCCCGCACCGACGGAACCGCGATATGATTTTCCGCCGATGCCGATTCCTGATTATAGCTATATCGGCACTTATGATTCAGCCGATACGGCGATTGTCGAAAGCATCGATTTTTCCGCCAAAACCATTTCATTAATTAACTATAGCCTTAATAAATCATATACACTCGACTATAATGACGCAACTGTAATCGCCGACAAGTTCGATCAGGCTTTATCTATGGCACAGATAAAAACGGGCGATATAGTTGACGTTTTTTTTATGAAAAATTCTAAGAAGCTGGTGAGTATGAAGCATACACCGCAAGCTTTTGTTTTTGATAATATCAGTAAATATAGTTTGGACAGCCTACGGAACTCGGCTACGGTCGGTGATGAAAATTTTCGTTTAAGAGACAGTACGCTAATCTCATCCGACGGGCGCAAAATCGAAGCGACTGATATCATTGCCAGAGATATTGTTACCATTCGCGGCATCGATCGCGATATTTACAGCATTGTTTTGGAAAGAGGGCATGGCTATCTGAGATTAGCTAATGACGCTTACGCGCTCGGCGGCTGGATTGAAATAGGGCAAAATATTATTCAGCGTGTCACCGATAATATGCTCTTAACAGTCCCTGAAGGAACTTTTGATGTTCAGATATCGGCTCGCGGGTTTAGTACTAACAGGCGTGTTACAATCGAAAGAAATAGAGAGACGACGATTGACTTAGGTGATGTCGTTGTTGAAAAACCGCGGCAGGGGCGAGTTGTTTTTACTATTTCTCCCGCTACGGCGATTGTCTATATTGATGGTGAAGAAACAAATGTAAATGGGGTTGTGGAGCTTGATTTCGGACTTTATCAAATTATTTGCGAAGCCCCCGGGTACGATACAATTACGCAGTATATAAAGATTTCTCAGGATATCGCCGGCGTGACGATTACGATGGATGCCGCAGGTACTAATTCAAATAACGAGACAGAGAATAATTTAAGTGTTTCCGATAATAGCTTGGCGGCAAGTAATAGCCGTATTTATATCGATGCCCCGACAGATGTTGAGGTCTATCAAAACGGTGTATATATGGGCATTTCCCCGGTATTTTTCAATAAAACACCCGGCAGCCATACGATTACTTTGCGCCGTGACGGGTATATAACTAAGAGTTATCAAATCCACATAGATAACGAGCCGACCGACGTAACTTACTCATTTAGTGCCTTGGAAAGAAATTCTTTGGAGACAAATAATAGTGTCAGCGGTAATAATTAATGAAAAATACCGTAAAAATGGCGAATTATCTTGACAAACCATTTAAAAGAAGATATATATATATTTAGATGTCCTAAACCAATGGGATTAAAAGGTAAATTTCAATTTATAGGAGGAGTTCTCAATGAACAAAACTGAATTAGTAGCAGCTATGGCTGACGAAGCCGGAATATCAAAAAAAGATGCAGAAAAAGCTTTAAAAGCTTTCACAGATGTAGTGGCAGCAGAATTAAAAAAGGGNGAAAAAGTACAATTAGTTGGTTTTGGTACATTTGAAGTTTCCCAAAGAGCCGCCAGAGAAGGACGCAATCCTCAGACAGGTGCTACGATGAAAATCGCTGCTTCAAAAGCTCCGAAATTCAAAGCAGGAAAAGCTTTAAAGGATATGGTTAACTAATAAGCATTAGAAGCGAGGAACCTGTTCATGTTGGACAGGTTCTTTTTACTATAAGGAAATGCCCCTTACGAACCATTTAAGGAGCGAACCGCAGGAGGTTGAGTAAATGCGATTGGATAAATACCTAAAAGTATCGCGCTTGATTAAACGCCGTACAATCGCGAATGAAGCCTGTGACGCAGGACGGGTCATGATTAATGACAAACCCGCGAAAGCTTCGGCAATCGTCAAGATCGGCGATAATATAAGCATCCGTTTTGGTAACAAAGATGTAAAAATCGAAGTTCTTGATATTCAGGAAACTGTTCGTAAAGATGATGCGAAAGAATTATTCCGTTATTTATAAGTGATTATCATAAAAAGCCTATTTCCCTAATATAATGTGTAAAGAATAATTCTGAGAATTATTAAATTTTACGAAGTCACAAAGTGAAGGGAAACAGAAAATGGAAGATTTAGGCAGTATCAATAAGCGAAGCCATAAATTAATGCTGACAAATCGCAGGACATGTACTATTAGCGGCGTTAATGACGTTCTTTCTTTTGATGTCTCGGAGATAATATTAGAGACTGATCAAGGCATGTTAATGATTAAAGGGAGTGAAATGCATGTCAGCCGTTTAACGCTGGATAAAGGCGAAGTCGATCTTGACGGTAAGATTGACAGCTTTACATATTCCGAAACAGGCGGGTATCAAGGTAAAAATGAATCACTCTTGCAAAGATTGTTTAAATAAATGATCCCCTTAGCATATTTAAATTAACCCTGGCAGGAGAAAAATATGAGCCAAGATATTTTAATGGAGGTGAACTTTTTTTTAAATTCACTTCTGATCGGTGTCGTAATCACTTTTGTTTATGACTGGTTGCTAATACTTAGAAAATGCATCCGTCATAATATTGGTATTATTTCTTTAGAAGATATAATTTTTTGGGCAGCCTGCGCACTGGGGGTATTTTTTATGTTACATCGCGAAAACAACGGTATATTACGTTGGTTTGCGGTGCTTGCGGCGGCAATCGGGATGTGGGCATATAAGAAAGCAATCAGTCCGATATTTGTAAGTGTTATGTCGAACATTATAGTAAAAACGGTGAGTTTTTTAGTTAAGCCTATTTTGTTTATTTGTCGGCAAATTTTGCGGATAATAAGAAAAATTATTTTGTTTATCAGATTAAAATGCTTCATTTTACTTAAAAAGTTAAAAAAAGTTTTAAAAATTATCATAAAAATGTTGACGCTTAGGCTAAGAGTGATTAAAATATATTTATGTAAACAAGAAAGTTTATTAAAGGAGCGCTATGGCGAGAAGAGCCGCAATCCATAAAAATAACCAATACCGTGTCAGTATGATGCTTGCCGCTCTTGTGGTTTTAATGCTTATGGTCGTAGTTGCGATCGGAAGTATTTCTATGAACAACAAACTGGAGTCTTATACGCAAAGGGAAGCGAATCTTATCGAGCAAATAGCTGTTGAGCATGAACGCGCTCAGGAAATTGAAAATCAAGAAAAATATACCCATACAATGAAATTTATCGAAGAAATTGCCCGGAAGCGGTTGGGACTTGTTTATGAAGGAGAAATTATCTTCCGCCAAGGGAATTGACATATTTTTACATAAAATAATGCTATTTTTTACATTTATTTTTTTGCCTTGACCCTGCATGTATAATGTAAATGTGTACTAAACAAGGGAATAATCAAGGTTTTGAACCATCTTTAATTCTCAAAAGGCAGGCAAACCTGCCTTTTTCTCATATTTTTTGCTTCTCCTCTACATATATAACCATTATTAGGCAATAATAATTGCGTTATATTAATCTAATACCAAAAAGGAGAAGCCCATGCCTGAAATTAAGTTTATAAAATCACCTGAAGTTCCCTTGGAAATGCATAAAGTTCGTGTTGTTCAGAAACTTACCCTTTTGCCATTGGAAGAACGGATAAAGAAGAATGAGGAATCAGGAAACAACGCGCATTTACTGAAAAACGAAGATGTTTTCATTGATATGCTAACGGACAGCGGTGTCAACGCGATGAGTGACCGGCAATTATCGGCGATGATGGCGGCTGACGATGCTTATGCCGGCAGTGCTTCATATTATAAGCTAGAAAAAATCGTCTGCGAGATATTCGGGATGAAGTTTTTTGTACCTGCTCATCAAGGGCGGGCTTGTGAACATTTATTATGTGAAACGCTGGTAAAACCGGGACAATATGTTCCGATGAACCATCACTTTACAACTGCCCGTGCCCATGTCCTTAAGGTCGGCGGGTTAGTTGAGGAATTTATCCATAAAGAAGGTTTTAATGCGCAAAGCAACCGCCCCTTTAAAGGCGATGTTGATATCAAAAAGTTGCGGAAGTTCATTGAAAAGGAAGGACGTGAAAAGATAGCGTTCGTCCGAATGGAAGCAGGGACTAACTTAATTGGCGGCCAACCTGTCTCGCTTGAAAGCTTTCGGGCGGTTGGGGAGTTGTGCAGGGAATTTAAGCTTAAGTATGTTTTGGATGCAAGTCTATTGGCTGATAATATCTACTTTAACAAAACGAGGGAAGCCGAGTGTAAGGATATGTCGATTAAAGATATTATCCGTGCCATCAGTGACCAATTTGACATTATTTATTTTTCCGCCCGTAAAATTACTTGCGCGCGCGGCGGCGGGATGTGTTACCGCAATAAAAAGGATTATCTGAAAGCGCGTGATTTAATCCCTTTGTATGAAGGGTTTTTGACTTATGGCGGAATGTCAATCCGCGAAATTGAAGCAATGGCGATTGGGATGGAGGAAACCTTAAGTTTTGATATGATTTCACAAGGCCCGATTTTTATTGCGGAAATGACACGGTTACTGACTGAGCAGGGAGTACCGATGGTTACGCCGCCCGGCGGGCTGGGCGTTCATATCGATTGTACGAAATTTTTACCGCATGTTCCTGCGAATCAATATCCGGGCGGCGCACTTCACAGCGCTTTATACTTGGTGGCAGGAATCAGGGGAACAGAGCGGGGAACCTTGTCGGAGGATCGAGATGAAGATGGCAATGAGGTCATTGCGAAAATGGAGTTGTTGCGTTTGGCTTTGCCGCGAAGGGTATTTACACTTTCGCAAGTTCATTTCGCATCCGACAGGATTATGTGGTTATATGAGAATCGTGATTTGATTGGCGGGCTTGAATTTGTTGATGAACCGAAGATTTTACGCTTTTTCTTCGGAAAATTAAAGCCCATTGGTGATTGGCAGGATAAGCTTGTTAAAAAATTCCGTAAGGATTTTGGGGATAGTTTGTAGGTTTATGCGTAAGCGAAGGATATTGTTGCTGTTTATGGCTTCAGGTACGCTTCATAAGGAAGCAAGAATTATTTGGCGCAAATGCGCACCTTCATATAATCGGAAGGCGGGATAACCGCCTTTCGGTGTTTTGAATCATTTATGATGCTGTGGCATCATGCATTGTATCAACTTTATCTACTCCAACAAAGAAGATTTCCACAGTTCACCGTATGACCAGGATATTCTTTAGAATCAAGAATAGCACAAACCGTCGATGAATACCAGTAAATTGTCGTTCCTGATGGGCGGGGCTTTTTCAAAATTCCGCTGTCATATTTGTAAGTTGTTGGATTGCGGATACCTTCTGAAGTAAGTGTTATTGCAATTTGCACCAGTCTTTTTCCGTTTTGTGAACAGAACGTTATCCAGCGACTACTTTTTCTGTATGGCTCTTTCTCCCCGCTGAACCATGTGCTGCAATGCTCTTTGGTTGGTTTAGATTATTTATGATTCCGTAGCCCTTCTTCAAGCAGACATATTATTTAGTCAATGGAGAGGCTTTGTTTGACCGCCCGGTTATTCTAATATTCTTTTTTGCCATGAGAAATCCGGTGTCTGTGTTCGTTGTCATGGTTTTTCGTAGATTTATTAACTTTAATGCTATACTTTAATCTTGGAAATGCGGTAATAATGCTAAAACTTTGTATCGTCTTAAATATTTGATATAGAAACTCAGAAAACCTTATGGTATAATAATTTGTACGCTGGTATCGTTCATTTCTGTGTTGTTGAGGATGAGCGGGTATAGTGCCTATATTTATCGCTGTGGGACTCCATCCTATTGCACTACCCCATTGCCACGTTCCTTTTTTGGCGTGTCGATGAAAACAATGTGAGTTGGGATGCCTCAGGGCAATCATATTTCCAGTCAGGCACTAAAAACTGGACACGATGGCGGCTCAATCGCAATCGGCTTCTCAATCTCCACTTGCTTGAAGGCAGGAGCAACGGAAGCAAGAGCGATATGCGGTTAATTGATTATTATACAGACATGAACACCGGCCAAAAGGTGCGTTTTTATGAAACTGCGATAATACCGAAAGATGTTTCACTTGATATAGAGAAGTTTTACGAATTTTATGAAACTCGGCGGAAACTATTGGCAAATAAAATCAAGGCTTTGCTTGGATAGTAGTTGTTATGCTCTTTCAGATTGAGGCAGTCGTTTTGATATAACGTTGGATTGAGAGAGGGACGCGACAATGAACAAAAACGAATATGGTGGTTTGTTTATAGCGTTTGATGGTCCTAATGGAGCAGGAAAAAGCACGCTTATTGAACGAGTTCAGCTTGAACTAATCAACAATGGCTTAGACGTTTGTGTTACAAAAGAACCATCTGAATCATTGATAGGCAACTTTATACGAAAAATAGCCGAATCGTTAGAAGGAGAAAGTTTAGCTTGTCTTGTTGCGGCTGACCGCTACCATCATTTGAAACAGACAATTATACCAGAATTGAAAAAAGGGAAAGTGGTCATTACGGATAGATATATTTTGTCTTCATTGATTCTTCAGTGTATGGATAATGTAGACGTAACTTTTGTTCTCGCAGTCAATGGCAAGGCAATTCTTCCTGATATTCAAATTGCTGTGAGAGCAGATGTAAATATCATCCAATCTCGATTGAATGAGCGTGACAAGTTAACTCGATTTGAACACGGGCAGCGTTCTGATAGTGAACTTATTTATATGACGAACGGAGAAGTTATTTTAAAGCAAATGGGCGTCTCAATTTGTAATATAGAAAATTCAAAAAATCTTTGCGACAATGTTTCTCTTATTGTAAATCATATTAAGGATGCGAAAAATGAAAGGATTGTTACTTAATTCACCAATTTACAGAGAACGCTCCGAGTTCAATGAGGATTATCTTCCTCCATTGGGTCTTGGTTACATTGCCACGCATCTTTCTGATTCAGGAATTAATGTGAATATCGTTGATTGTGTAAAAGAACGTTATGGCATTAGTGAAATACTTGAATTGCTTAGGGAGCAACAACCGGAATTTATGGGAATAAATGTGTTTACTCAAAATTATGACATTGTAAAAGAAATTGTTGAAAACTGCCCCATAGGAATAACGCTAATTATTGGAGGGCAAGTTGTAAAAAACATTTATGCTGATATCCTTCAATGGGATATCGAAAATCCACTTATAATTATTATTGGCGAAGGAGAATTTATTCTCCCAGCCATCCTGAACAGTAATTGCTCTGAACTCCCATTTCACAAAACTTCGAAAAAAGAAGTATATAGGGTAGATAAAAGCTCAATATATTATCCACGTGACCTAAGACTTGTCCATCTTGATAGATCAAAGTTAAAGGAAGATGTCGTAACAAATCATTACGGTGAGAAAGAAGCTTCTCTTATTACATCCAGAGGGTGTCTTTATAATTGTGCATTTTGTGGCGGCGCACATAACCTAAATCGTGACATTACCATTAGGCATCGCAATTTATCAGATGTAGAGCATGAAATCTACGAAATAACCTCTTTGTACCCAGAAGTGACATCCATTAGAGTTTTGGATGACTTATTCTTGCGTGATGAAATAAGTATAAATAATGCGATTGAAATGTTCGGCAAACTCCAGCATCTTTCTTGGCGCGGAATGGCTCACATATTAACATTTGTAAGATCATTCGATTCAATACCGCAATTGAAACAGAATGGATGTCGGGAAATATTTGTTGGAATTGAGTCCGGCTCTGAACGCATACGTAAGAAAATTCATAAGCCTGGAACGGTACAGCAAATTGAGGATATAGTTTTAGAGTTACTACGTTCGGGAATAGATGTAAAAGGTTATTTTATGTTCGGATTTCCCAATGAAACGGTTGCCGATGCAGAAGCCACATATCTGCTTGCTTCAAGACTAAAAAAGATAGCTTGTGAAGAAATGGGGCAGTTTAGGCTTAGCGTATTTCAATTTCGCCCATATCATGGGACAGAATTATATAATGAAATATTGCAAAGTGGGCGAAAAATAAGTTCTATTAAAAGCAATGAAACGTTGAACGTTGTCAGTGGACGTTCGCAGTTTAATTTTCATTCTGGGAACTATAGCGAAATTGATGATAACGCTCTTGATGAATACATATTGAAAACTCAGAGCCTTTAGGAGATGTCCTATGTTCGATGATATAAGGAATTGCAGTAGGTGCGATTTATGCAAGCACCAAAAACCACTTATGGACGAGGTTGATGTTTGCCGCATCTTTTGGGTAGGTCTTTCTGCAAAAATCTCAACCTGCGAAAGGGAAAGACCGTTATCACCCTCAACGAATTCAGGCAGCTTACTTTGTGAGGTCGAAAGCAAATGCACAGACG